>JBAVIK010000123.1:0-8626 GCA_049686815.1 Acidimicrobiia bacterium
ATGAACTCGTCTGCGTCGAACACATCCTGTACTCGCTTCCAGCCGGCGAGACTCCCCGCCAGATCCCAAAGAACGAACCCAATGAGCTGGATTGGAAACGAAAGCAAGGCGAGCAAGTAGGCCACAGTCACCATTTCACCCGGTGTCATGGCTCCTGCAGAGATTCTTGCTGCCCCCCCAACAAGTAGGAAGACGATCAGCATTTGAGGCAGAGCACGAATGACCACCTGGTATTTGGTCCAAGTGCTCTGAACCGCGATCAATCGGTCGCGGAGCTCATCGCTGGCCACACCGAACTTCTCCGAAACGTAAGTCTCACGTCCGAGCGACTTGACGGTGAGGGCGCCATCGAAGGACTCGTGTGCGACAGACGAGACCTCGCCTCGCATCACCTGAACCTCCTCCCAAAGGCCGTAGGTCACCCAACTTCCATGAACGTCGATGGCGATGACCACCACAAGGCCCACCACGGCTCCAACTGCGAGCCAAGGGTCGATGATGGCGATCATGACAACGGTGCCGACCAACAGCAGAGACACCCCGGTGGCATAGGGGAGGGGCCCCAAAACACTGGTTCCCTGGTCGACATCTGAATCGGCCACGGCCAGCAGGTCACCTATCGCCTGCCGATTGAACCAAGACATCTTGAGAGACAGCTGATGCTCCAAGAGCTCATTGCGAACGTCACGGCGGGTGGCGAATGAGAGCCATCCTGCGGCCGTCCTTCTCATCACGATGCCTACGGCTTTGACGATCGCCACGAGGACAATCGCCGTCGCGGCCATGGCGAGAAGGTCTGGCTGCTGTCCCTCGTCCAGGATCGGAATGATGACGCTATCCGTCACCCAGCCAATGACCAGCGACGACACGATGATCGCCCCCGCGAACAGGGCGGCGCCGATCACGGCGACAGAAAACGCGGCGGGGTGCATCTTCACGAAGCGCCAGATCAGACTGGTGCCGTCGCGGACGACGGTCCATGGGGTCATTGATTGTTCGGTCATTGGAACACCACAACGTACAACTTCAAGTGCGGTTTAAGTCAAGAACCGGAAGCAGGGGCACGTCCGGCTCGACATACAGATTGTACGACGATGCGAACCGCGACCACGATGAATAAAGGCGTGTGGGCGATGCCCAATGGCGACGTCGGTCAGACCGTGTCGACCAGAGCTTTCAGCAAGTCACGAAGAGACACCACTCCGAGGAGGGCCCCCTCGTCATCGACGACCGGAAGATGTCGATACTCCGACTCGGCCATCCAGGCTGCCGCATCCCAAACATCGAGATCGGGGTCGAAGGTGTCCGGATCCCCACTCATGATCTCAGACACGTGCATCGCGTCGAGATGTGCCCCTTGGGCGACAGCGCGACGGATGTCGCGTTCGGTGACCAGTCCGAGCAAGCGCATCCCCTCGACCACCGCAAGGGAGCCGAGGTCGGAACCGTCCATCGCCAGAGCAGCCTGAGCAACCGATGTGTCCGGACCGCAGACGTAAGGCGCTTTGCCGACGAGGTCACCAAGTATCACATCACCACGCTATCGAGTTGAAAGAGAAAGACCCGCCTGGAGAGGCGGGTCTTTCACGGTCGGAGGGGTTGGTCAGACGAGATCGGCTTCCCGAATCCCGAACGATGGATGACGAAGACGACACAAAGCGAGCTTCTCGAGCTGACGGATTCTCTCCCGGGTGAGATTGAACTCATCACCGATTTCCTCGAGTGTCCTGGGAACACCGTCATAGAAACCGTAACGGAGTGCCAGGATCCGACCCTCACGCTCCGGCAAACGCTCGATCGAGACCCGCAGCGAATTGGCCACGTCCATCTCTTCTGTCATCTGAACCGGATCGGCGGCGTCCTCATCTTCGATGAAGTCACCAAGCTGCGCTCCGTCTTCACCGATCGGCTGCTCCAGAGAAACGGTATCAGCAACACTCAGCGCGAGTTCAACTTTGTCAGTGGTTACACCGGCTTCTTCAGCGATCTCATCGGGCCGTGGATCACGGCCGAGCTCGGCCTTGAGAGAGGCCTGTGCGGCGCGTACAGCGGCGAGGGTGTCGTGCAGATGAACCGGGATCCGCACAGTTCGCGACTTGTCGGCGATGGCTCGGGTTATGGCCTGTCGAATCCACCAGGTTGCGTAGGTGGAGAATTTGAAGCCTTTCCTCCAGTCGAATTTCTCCACCGCTCTGATCAAACCGAGGTTTCCCTCCTGGATCAGATCGAGAAAATCGATGCCACTCGTGTTGGCGTACCGTCTTGCGTTGGCGACCACCAGACGCAGGTTGGCAGTCAAGAAGTCATCCTTCGCCTGAGCGCCGCGACGAGCGAGTCGGCGGAGCTCCATCTCTTCACGTTTGCCCGAGAAGTTTCCTTCTTCGAGCTTTTCAGCCGCCTCTTCACCTGCCTCGATCTTCTGAGCCAGCTCGACCTCTTGCTCCGCAGTGAGCAGGTCGTATTCACCTATCGCAGTGAGGTACTGCGATACAAGGTCTGTTGTGAGACGTCCGCGCTCGTCGGTCAGCTTCGAGTGAAGACGGACACGACGAGGCTTCTCTGTCTTGTCGTTACGCGTTGAAGGGGCAGCCATTGTCTATTAAATCCTCCGCCAGGGGCACTTGGGTGCGAGGGGTGGGGACCCCGAACATCCAAATATACGCTGTTTGGGGCGTTTGTGAACCCCCCTCTTTTCCACAGCTATTGGACGTTTCGAGGGGTGGCCTCGGTTCCAGCAGAAATCAAAGTCACAATGACCAACCCATCAGCCAGCAAAAACATTCCGTTTTCGCTCGCTTCGATGGTGTCAACACTCTCGAGAAGTCTCAAGAAGACCTGTTCTTGCGTCATGAGATTCTCCGGTCCGGCCATCAACGTCGTGGCGACCAACGGAAATGGAGCCTCATCACCAATCTGGCCCATGAATCTGTTGACCCCGGCACTTCCCGAGAACCGATCACCTTCGAACTCCAGACTCAAGGGTTTGGGACCGGGGATCGGTGCCACCAACTCGCCTCCAACAGCCAGGGACTCAACGATCCAGCTTCCGTCAAGCTTCAACAGAGGTTCCCGGCTCGGTTCTGGTGCCCCACAACCCTGCAAGCGCCAAGATCGCGGAGAACAGGTATACGAGGACAAAAACCGGCGAGGCAAACATGGCGAGCAGGAAGAAGAGGCTTGCCGACGCGATGGCAAGGGCCCGTTCTCTTCCCTGGACTCGATCGGCAAAGAGTGCGAGGAGACCTGCTGCGGTCAGCACGATCAGCCACAGGAATGCCTCGGCACCGATCGAACCGCTGTCCGTGCCCAAAGTCACGTAGAGATACATCACTGCGCTGAGAACGCCTATCACCCCGGCGATCTTCAGAGGAAGACTTCGTATCGGCCGGACCTGAGGCTCCATCCGATCAAGACTAGGTGGCCATCGCGACACAAAGACATCCCCGTGCACGGGGTGCACTTACAGCTTCGAGTGGGCCTTCCCGGGCTGATAGACGCGGAGACCGTCATCGGTCACGATCTTCCCGATACCCGGCATCGGGTAGTGCCCTGCCACCCAATTGGTGGAGCTATTGCTCAGATCGTCAAAGACCCGGTCGCGGGTTTGCGCCGCCTTCTGATGATCGCTGTCCACGGGAAGACTCCAATCGGGATGTTCGACCTGAAACGGATGGTTGCTCACATCGCCACCGACGAAAGTCCGCGTCCCGTCGGAGGTGATCGTCACCGATAGATGCCCTGGGGTGTGACCAAACGACTCGATGGCGGTGATCCCCGGGAGTATCTCACTGTCTCCCGAGATGAAATCGACCATGTCGGCCTCGAGTAGCGGGACGACGATGTTCTGGGCTGCTTTCCCAAAATCGGTGTCCTGACTCTTCCAATGCTCCCACTCCTTCTCATGAAACACATGCCGGGCGTTGGGAAAGACCACCTTTCCATCACGCTGGCTGCCCCCGATGTGGTCGTAGTGCATGTGGGTATAGATGACCAACTCGACCGACTCCCGGACGATGCCAAGCCCATCCACGGCGGCCGGCATCAGACCTGCGATCATCCCTGGTGGCCCGGCGGCGTCACCGATTCCCGAATCGATCATGACCGTTCGGTCTCCATCGGTGATCAGGTAGCAACCGAAGTTCATCCGAACCTGACCCGATTCGTTGCGCGGGTGAAATCTCCAATCGTGGTCGGAGGCGTTTTCGTGATAGCCGCTGGGGTCTCTCCAATAGAAGCCGTCTTCGATCACAAATAGCGTGTACCTACCGCAATCCAGTTTCCAGGTCATGACCGGATCATCGCAGACTCGCGGCTGCTAGCTCAGGTCCCATTGCGTGCCAAAGAAGGGTCGGGGGTGGATCAGAGAGGTGAGAATCCCTTGGGTCGAAGACACGTCACTCCAGCTCTCGATCATGAACTCAACTGTCGCAACGGAGGCGGTCTTCATGTCGACAACAGCACCGGTCAAACGGTTCACGAGCATCGCCCAGGTGGGCTGATGCCCAACCAGCATCAGACGCTGCGCGTCAACGACGGCCTCAATGACGCGCAAGACCGTTTCCGGTCCCGTCCCATAGAGATCGCCCTGAAGCTCGATGCGGGTCTGCCAACTCCCGGCATCCGAAGCAAGGGCGGCCGTGGTTCGGGCTCTAACGGCCGTGGAAGAGATCACATGGTCGGGCACGAGATCGAGACTCGAGATGAGACGGCCCATCAGGCGAGCCGACCGAACACCACGATCGTTGAGCGGCCTCTCGTGGTCCGACGAATGCGAAGCGTCCCAGTCCGATTTGGCATGGCGCATCAACAAGAGGGACTTCACGTCCGGGCTATCCGGCCAATCGGGCGGCAGTCGTGAAGATCCTCATATCCGGATAGTCCTCGCAGTAGTTGTAGAGGTAGGCGACCCTCACTACCCCACCCCTGTCGACAACGAACTCGGCGGATTGCATCCATGGATCGTCGACAAGGGGACGATCCATCATCCTTCGATCCTCGGCGAACTGTTCCCCGATTTCCCGGGTGATAGTGCAGTACTCCTCTGGAGCGTCATACAGAACCTGCTCTTTCGACCAATGCGACAGTCCAAAGGCCTTGTGGGTCTGATATTCGGGGTCAGCCAGAACCGGTACCGGAAGCCCGTACCTCTGTTTGTAGGCGATGACCCGCTCGATCTCACCGGGAGCGACCACAACCGGCTTTAGGCCGGCGTCGGCGTAATCGGATATTTCTGTCTTGAGCCGTTCCAGCCTCTCGATCCCACAACCACAACCCAGATGCCGCCACAACATTACGAGGGTGGGACCCGTTGGCCAGAACTCGCTGAGATGGGTCGTCGAACCCGATTCATCAGTCAGCTCCAGGTCGGGGGCAAGTTGGCCACGTCGAACCGGGTCGCCTTCGAGACTGGGTCCTGCAACCCAATTCTCCATCCAGCGCTGCCCTGCCGACATCGTCATGGCCATCAGGTCGCGATCACTCAAATCGAGCTCCTCTCAATCGCGGTCAACATATACGAACCGGTCGTCGAGAGCGTAGGGGTCTTGCGCGATTGAGCTGGAGGAGGCGTACCGTCAGGCGCATGCCGAATCAACTGAGCCACTCGGCGTCGCCCTACCTGCTTCAACACAAGGACAACCCTGTGGACTGGTTCGAGTGGGGCTCGGAGCCGTTTCAGCTAGCCCGTGAACGCGATGTCCCTGTTCTGTTGAGCGTGGGGTATGCCGCATGTCATTGGTGTCACGTGATGGCACATGAGTCTTTCGAAGACGAAGAGACCGCGGAGGAGATGAACCGGCTTTTCGTGAATATCAAGGTGGATCGCGAGGAGCGGCCGGATGTGGACTCGATATACATGGAATCCGTCCAGGCAATGTCCGGGCACGGTGGCTGGCCGATGACCGTCTGGCTCGATCACGACGGCCGTCCTTTCTTCGCCGGCACCTACTTCCCCAACGAGCCGCGGCACGGGATGGCAAGTTTCCGTGAAGTGATGAACGCTGTCTCAACCGCCTGGCGGATACGACGCGACGACATCAATGAACAGGCGGAACGCCTGGTCGCGGCAATTTCACAGCGAATGCACGGCGCAGCCTCGCCTTCGTTGGACACAATCCAAGGCGCTTACGAGCAAGTGGCGACATCCTTCGATCCTCAGAACGGCGGATTCGGAGGTGCCCCAAAGTTTCCCCAACAGCCGATCCTTGAGTTCCTTCTCAGGTTGTCGGGCGAGACATGGGCACCGCATGCTCGAGAGATGCTCACAAGAACGCTGGAGCGAATCGCGGCGGGAGGGATCAACGACCATGTTGGCGGCGGTTTCGCCCGCTACTCAGTCGACGCCAGATGGCTCGTCCCCCATTTCGAGAAGATGCTCTACGACAACGCGCAGCTGGCACGGCTCTACATGTGGGCGGGCATCGAGTTCGACCGCGGCGATTTCGTCGCAACCGCCAGGGCGACTCTCGACTACATGATTCGTGATCTGCGACACCCCAATGGAGGCTTCTTCAGCTCCGAGGACGCCGATTCCGAAGGTGAGGAAGGGAAGTTCTACGTTTGGAAGCTGGCCGAGATCGAGGCCCTGTTGGGGTCGGAGACCGATGTGGCGGCACGGTATTTCGGAATCACTGCCGACGGCAACTTCGAAGGGGCGAACATCCTCCACGATACGGGCGTAGAGCCGCCGGCGGGCCTCGACACCATCAAGAAGCGGCTCTTGGATGCTCGATCCGAGCGGGTCAGGCCCGGACTCGACGACAAAGTCATCGCCTCTTGGAACGGGTTGGCAATCAGGGCCTTCGCCGAAGCCGGCGCTGCATTGGCCGATGAGACCTACCTCGACTGCGCCCGGTCCGCCGCGAGGTTTGTGTTGGGGAAACTGATGGTCGACGGCAGGCTGATGCGGTCGTGGAGGGAGGGGCGGACCTCGGTACATGGTTTCCTCGAGGATCACGCGGCGATGGCCTGTGGCCTGTTCAGCCTGTATGCGGCGACGGCTGAGGTGGAGTGGTATGAGTCGGCCATGGACCTCGTATCAGGTTTGGCCCGATTCCGCGACGAGACCGGGACCTACTTTTCCACCGCTGATGACGGGGAGCCACTCATCAAACGACCCACCGACCAGACCGACAACCCACTGCCCTCCGGCAACGCTCTGGCGGCCGAGGCCCTACTCCTGGCGAGTCTCTACACCGGGGATCATGATCTGAGGGAAAACGCCGAAATGGCTGTCGGGGCGGTTTACCCACTGATGGATCGGTATCCGTCGATGGTGGGACACCACCTGTCCGTCGCCTTCAGCATGAACGAAACCAAAGAGCTCGCCGTCGTCGGAGATGATTGGCCACGATTCGCAAATGTGTTCTGGAAGCGGTTCCGACCGAACATCGCTTTGGCCGCCTCAGCAACGGGAACGGAAAAGGTCCCTTTGCTCGAAGGACGCGAAAAGCCGGGGGAAACGGTTGCGTACGTCTGCAGAGGGTTCGTCTGTGACCTGCCCAGCACGGACCCCGAACATCTCGGCCACCAACTGTCGTAGTTCCCAATCGGGAGGAATCAGAAGTCTGCGGCGGCCGTTGGATGTGACATGCCCTCATTGAGTCTCAATCATGCAGTGTTGTTCGTGGCAGACGTGAACCGCGCCACCGCCTTCTACACCGATGTCCTGGGGTTCAGCATCGCAGCGGACGAAAGAGAGAACGGAGCCGCTTTCCTACGCGCTCCCGAATCGTCGAACCACCACGACCTGGGTCTGTTCCAGACCAGAGCCCCCCGTCCCCCTCGGGGATCGGTAGGTCTCTATCACCTGGCGTGGCAGGTCGCGGAGATCGATGACCTCGTCCCCGTCAAAGACGCCCTGTCGCGGGCGGGACACCTCACCGGGCAGTCCCATCACGGGGCCACGATCTCGCTCTACGGCGCGGACGTGGACGGCAACGAGTTCGAGATCATGTGGATGCTGCCCAGGGAGGAGTGGGGCGAGTACGAGGACAAAGGCGTGGTCCTACCACTAGACCTCGACGCGGAGGTAGCCCGCTGGTCCGTCAAACCCAAACCTTAGGTAGTACCGCCCATATACGGTAAGAATCCGCTCATCTTTGACAGAAGATGAGGTGGTAGTCCCGAGGGGATTTGAACCCCCGTTACCGGCTTGAGAGGCCGGCGTCCTAGGCCGCTAGACGACGGGACCACGTTGTCGGACCAACCTAAGTCGGACCCGGCTCGGGGGGAAGGACTCGAACCCTCAATAACAGGGCCAGAACCTGTCGTGTTACCTATTACACCACCCCCGAACGCGCACCAATTCCTCGATGCGGGGTGAGACGTTGAAGAATAATCGGCCAACACCTGGTGTGTGAACTCGTCATGGCACCAGAAGAGGGTGCGCCGTTGACGAGGCCCTGACCACCAGGGGCGCGTCGTCGTCGATGAATACGGCCAGCAGCCCTAGCTCGATTTGAGCCTCGAGGGTCACGGTCACCTCTGCGCCGTCTGAGGCCACCGAAATGGTCGACGCGATCGGCTCGACATCCTGAAAAGCGATCGACGCCATGGCGAGGCTCACCGCTCGGTCGGAATCGAGGAGGATCTCTCCACTATCCCTATACAACACTTCATCTATGCC
>JBAVIK010000124.1:0-4617 GCA_049686815.1 Acidimicrobiia bacterium
GGCGTCGGCGTGGTCACCTCAGCCGGGCATCACCATCTGCCAGTCACCGTCGGCCTGATACAAACGCTCATGAAGCTCGGCTTCGGCAATCGCCCTGAGAATCGGCTCCTGACGGGCTGCATCCTCCTCGGTGAGTACCTGCATCGGCCAGGCGGTCACCTCGGCGGGCAGACCTTCATGAAGACGGGCGATGTGACCGTGAGTCCAGTGACCCGGATAGACCGCGTCGATGGTCACAGGCTCCAATGGCTTACCGTTGTGAACGTTGGTCCCGGCGTCGAGCTTTGGCCATGTCAGCGTCCACGAGCCATTGATCCCCCCGTCCCCATCTGACACAGGCTCGTTGACAGTGACGGTCCCCATCCCGTTCACAAGCCAATCATTCATGTCTTCCAGCACTTGGACCGCCAGGGGGGTGAGTAGCTCAAAGGCCTTGACGAAGACGGCGTCTCGATCAGATCGATCTTTCGCTTCGTCGTAGGAGTTGTGTTGCAGATCGGAAAGGTGTCGTTTCATGTCTTCGATGCGGAGTCTCCACATCTCTCGGGTTGGGGTGTCAGTCGACAACGTGGAGCACCTCCCTTCCACGACCCTGTTGAATCAGCGGGACATAGTTCTCGACCTCCTCGGCCGTTGCCGGGTCGGTCAGGTCGACAGTCCTCCCCTGTTCGGCGGACATGTATGCCGCCATGGTGAGACGAACGATTTCCAGGCCGTAGTCGAAATCGAGAAGGGGTGGTCGTCCTTGTTCGAGGGCCTCCACGAGGTCACGTTGCTCTTCGACGTATCCATACAGCGCTGGCTCATCCGGTTGGACTGTGAGTAACCCCTGGCTGGCCGTCGATTTCTCCAGAGCTAGCTCGGCATCTGCCACACCGGAGGCGGCAGCATCGCCGATGAACAACTCGAGCGGGGACCGCAAGGTATTCACCTCCAACGCGTAACCGGGGCCGAGAGCGTCCATGAGTAGACGCAGGCCCTGCTTGTCGTACATCCACGAAACGGTGAATTGAGCGAGGCTGATCTTGTTTGTCTCGGGATCACGAAAGGTCACCGTGCCGGTAGCGAAGTCCTCAGCAGGCGTTTTGGTGTAGTCCACGCCGTAGGTATCCATCAATTCCTGACGCCACTTTGGCTGGCCCCACTTCAACAGCGCCACCTGTGCGGTCACTGTCTCCGGGATGAGGTAATCGGGTGGCCTGCCCTGGGGGGTCAATAGATACCAGCCCACCGCTATTGAGTGACAACCCATGTCGGAGAGAACGCCACCACCTTGCTGGGTCGGGTCCCAGAACCAAGCGTTGTGAGGCCCGGCATGCTCTTCGGCCGCTCGCGCCAGACTCAACGGGCCCATGGCACCTTCGACCGCGCCCAGCTGGGTCCGTGCGGCGATCAGAGCCGGCATGTGAATCTGGTTCTCAAAATAGGACGTGGGCACCCCGATCTGGTTGGCCAACTCGACGACACGAAGTGCTTCAGCCATGTTGCGTCCAAGGGGTTTCTCACACACCAGACCCTTGAGCGTCGCCCCGTCCTCCACGGCTCTGGCTATTGCTTCCATCGTCGCCACCCTCGTGAAGTTGGGGCTGAACAAGGCAACAACATCGACGTTGCGCACCAATTCTTCGACGGAGTCGTAGAGGACCCCTTCTCCCAGCCCCTTGGAGACGACTTCGGCAGCGATCTGGGTAGGTGGCGTTCGTGAGGTCAGACCTCCCACTTCCAGGCCACGCACTGCCTCACTTGCCCGTACATGAAATGCAGCCACAAAGCCGCCACCGACGATTCCGAGTCTCAATGACACTGGTTGTCCTTCCTGGTATCGAGACTTCGATTTAACCATCGAGAAATGAGAGACGAACCCCCAAGACGATCCATCGGGCCAGACGGCTATCGTCGCCGTTCGAATCGATCTGGAAGGAAACATGGGAAGTGTCTACGTAGTCGGGACGCTGGACACCAAGGGTGACGAACATCGGTACGTCCGCGACTTGATCGAGGCGGCCGGGGTCAACACGACGTTGGTCGACGTTGGCACCACCGGTGGAGGCACCGGGGCCGACATTTCAGCCGATGAAGTTGCTGCGTTCCATCCCAAGGGTGCTGAGACCGTCTTTGTCGACGACCGGGGCAAAGCGGTAATTGCGATGTCGGATGCCCTCGTGGCATTCATCAACTCCCGCGATGATGTCGACGGGATCATCGGTCTGGGTGGTTCGGGTGGCACATCGCTGGTGACTCCGGCGATGCAGACACTGCCGGTTGGGACCCCAAAGATGATGGTTTCGACCATGGCCTCGGGGGATGTGAGGCCGTATGTAGGCCCAACCGACATAACGATGATGTATTCGGTCACCGATGTGGCGGGCATCAACGGAATCTCATCCAAGGTTCTTGCCAACGCAGCCCATGCCATCGCGGGCATGGCCTCCGGTCCCAGACCGAAACCGGTTGATCGTGACGCGGTTGGGATGACCATGTTCGGTGTAACCACTCCCCTTGTGACCATGCTGACGGAAGCGCTATCAGATGAGTACGACTGTCTGGTGTTCCATGCCACCGGGACCGGTGGGCAATCCATGGAGAAGCTGGTCGACTCTGGTCTGGTCGCCGGTGTCATCGACAGCACGACTACTGAAGTTTGTGACCACATCGTCGGTGGGGTCCTCTCTGCCGGGCCAGGGCGGCTCGATGCCATCGTCCGCACCTCCGTCCCGTATGTAGGGAGCTGCGGCGCCCTGGACATGGTCAACTTCGGCGCTATGGAAACGGTGCCGGACAAGTTCAAGGACCGGAATCTCTACGTGCACAACGCCCAGGTAACCCTGATGCGAACCACACCCGAAGAGTGTGCAGAGATTGGAGCATGGATCGCAAACAAGCTGAATCAGTCTGCCGGACCAGTTCGCTTCTTCATTCCTCTTGGTGGTGTCTCGATGATCGACGCACCGGGCATGCCGTTTCACGACGTGGAGGCCGATGCCGCCCTGTTTGGGGCGATCGAAGAGACATTCGAAGAGACAGACAACCACAAGCTGATCAAGCTCGACAACCACGTGAACGACCAGGAGTTCGCCGACGCCATGGTCGCCGCGTTCAGGGAGGTGATGGCCTGATGGCCGCGATCGATCGAATTGAAATCCTGACAAGACTTCGAGAGAAGGTCGCCGCAGGCAAGCCGATCGTTGGTGGAGGAGCGGGCACCGGGCTCAGCGCAAAGTGGGAGGAACGGGGCGGAATCGATCTCATAATCATCTACAACAGCGGCCGGTATCGAATGGCGGGCCGGGGCTCCTTGGCTGGGTTGCTCTCATATGGCAACGCCAACGACATCGTGGTCGAGATGGCCTCGGAGGTGCTCCCGGTGGTCGACCACACACCGGTTCTTGCCGGAGTCAACGGCACCGACCCCTTCTATGACCCGGACGTGTTCCTGCCACGTCTGACCGAGATCGGGTTCTCCGGTGTTCAGAACTTCCCTACGGTCGGTTTGATAGATGGCGAGTTCAGAATCGGGCTGGAGGAAACTGGCATGGGTTACGGACTCGAGGTCGAGATGATCAGGAGTGCCGCACAACTCGACATGTTGACGACGCCATACGTCTTCTCCGAGGAGGACGCTGCTGCGATGGCTGACGCCGGAGCCGACATCATCGTGCCCCATATGGGACTGACAACCGGCGGCTCGATTGGGTCTGAGTCTGCCAAGACATTGGGGGACTGTGTCCCCCTCATCGACGCCTGGGGTGCGGCCGCACGGGACGTCAATCCCGACGTCCTCGTCCTGGCACACGGTGGCCCCATCGCGATGCCCGAAGACGCCCAATTCATCCTGAGCAACTGTGTAGGCATCCAAGGGTTCTATGGCGCCTCGAGCATGGAACGCCTGCCCGTCGAGACCGCATTGAAACAACAAACCGAAGCATTCATGAACATGACGTTCTGAGAGATAGGAGACCAAATGGCCAAGGCATACACGAGCACCGTGGTGGACGCACCCGCAGACGAGGTGTGGGCGTACCTGAGAGACTTCAATGGTATGCCCAAATGGACCGGCGGGATCGTTGTCGAAAGCGAGATCGAAGACGGTCTCGCTGGCGACCAGGTCGGCTGTGTGCGCAGCTTCAAGCTGGGGGACGGCGAGCATCTGCGGGAGCGGCTCCTCAGCCACTCCGACGCGTATCGCATGTACACGTACAACTTCGAAAAGAAGCCATTCGACGTCGACAACTACCACGCGACCCTTCGAGTCCGGCCCGTCACCGACGGCAACGTCTCATTTGTCGAATGGTCCACAACCTTCGACGCCGATCGAGATCGCGTCGAGGAGTGGGAGCAGTTTTTTGCCAACGAGGTGTTTCAGGGAGCGTTGAACGCAGTGAAGGAGCACTTCGCTTAACCCGCCCACCCGGAATCTCTGATATCGACGGCGGGTCGTCTTGAGGGTGACCCGTTGGACCTACGCCGCAGTGGGGGGTTTGTCCCTCATACTCGTGGTCACCGCCGTGGTTTGGATATCCCGTGATGCTCCCCCCGAAACCGAACGGCCGGTCGATCCAGATGGGGTGTATGACCCAATACTCGCCGGTGAGCTATTCCCTGATGGCCTCAAACGGG
>JBAVIK010000125.1:0-4212 GCA_049686815.1 Acidimicrobiia bacterium
ATCGTCCCCATCGTTTCGGGCCGAGATGGGCAAGTAGCGGCAAACCGCGACCCTTTGCCAAGGGAACCTCCTACATCTCACCTCCCGGGAACTTCTACACCCATACACACGTCATATATGACGTACACCCAAGGAGTGCTCACCACATGACCGCCCAGAATCCTGTTGCGCCGCCTTCCAAAGCACCGAAGGTGCTAATGATTATCGGAGCTGTTTTTCTCGCATCGCTGATCGCCGGCGGGAGCTTTCTTTTTGCCGGAGTCGCCCGGATCGCCGATGCGATCCCAACACCCGAAGACTTCGCTGCGGCGATGGCACCGGAGCCGTTTGTCGAAGTTACACCGGCCGTCATTCGCTCAATTCAAGAAATGGCGCAGCTGACGACAGTCGAGATGACTGAGTTCACCATCGTGGAGAAGGGCACCGACGCCGGCTGGCTGCAGTGGGCGCGGGGCGACACAGTTCGTCTCATGGCGGTTGCACAGATCGGAGCCGGTGTCGATCTCGCCGCAATCGGAGCCGACGACTTCAAAATCTCAGATGCGGGTGCGGTGACCGTGACGGCCCCGAATGCCGAAATTCACTATGTGGCGGTTGACCAGGAGGCCACCCAGATTCTCGAAAGGGACAAGGGGTTGTTTACCAAGGGCGACCCGCAATTGGAGACTGAGGCCCGTCAGATTGCTGAAACCGTCCTCACCGATTCGGCGCTGGAGGCAGGCATCCTCACCGACGCTGAGGAGAACGCTCGGTTGGCATTGACCAACCTTCTCATGGGAGCCGGATTCAGCGAGGTGACCGTCAACTTCGCCGGGTCAGGCACCTAGACAGTCGGCAAGCTTGGTGCGAGGGTTGGTGCCTAGCCTGTCTGAATGAAGTTGAAGCTCGCCGCGCCTCTGCTTGGCCTGATCCTGATGGTCGGATGCACGAGTGGTAGTGCCGACGTCGTCTTGGAAATAGATCAGTCACCCCTCGACAACGCACAACTCGCCAACATCGAGGGTGCACTTGAAAACCCCAGAGATCTCGAATTCCTCGGGAGAGTTATCGGGCCCCAGGGAGAATCTTTCCTGGTGACATACGGTCAGGGTCAATACGACGAGTGTTACGCGGTGTTCGAGGGATCCGGGTATTCCACCGGATGTGGCTCGTTGGAGCCGCCAATCGGCGGGGTCGTGGTCGGGCAGACAGGGGACAACCACTACACCGGTCTCGTTGTCGACACGTCCACAGATGGCATCACAGCAGTCAGAGTTGCCGTCAATGGCGGGCAGACCTACGAGGTGGCTCCACTGGGTGCCCTGAGCTACATCACTTTCGAAGCCGCCGAGGCCGGTTTCATCCTGTCCCTGATCGCTGGAGACGAGGTCATCTACCAAAACGGGTAGGTGAAGACGAGAACGAAATCTCCGTTGGCAACGGTGGCCCCGTGAACAGATCCATCGCTGCTTCACTAGTTTTGGCTCCGCCCGGGACAGTCGAGAGGACAAATCAGATGAATGTTGATCAGTGGGTCGAGGCATACCGATTGGCATGGGAGCATCGCGATCCTGAAGCTGCGGCCGCACTCTTCACCACCGACGGGAGCTACCGGTCATACATCATCGAGGAGCCGCATCATGGCCGAGATGGTGTGGCAGCGTATTGGAGGTCGGTGACCGAAACGCAAAGCGCGGTCGATGTCCGGATGGGGCGCCCTTTCGTCGACGGGTCCCGGGTCAGTGTCGAGTTCTGGACGACGATGCTGGTTTCGGGAGAGCCGGTGACCGTCCCAGGCTGTCTTCTCCTCGACTTCGACGAAGCGGGCCTGTGTCTCCGGCTCCGCGAGTACTGGCACTACATCGAAGGGCACTTCGAACCGCCCTCAGGATGGGGTGAATAGACGCTCGACAACACATCGGCCTGACCCCGTGCGGTCTGACTGGTGTTCCAGGTTGTCTCAGGTTGTGAGCTGTGAGATCTCCCAGAGGTGCCCGTCGGGATCGGGAAAGAAGCAGCGAATCTCGGCACCCCAGTCGTATGGCGGTGTCAGAAACTCCGCTCCCCTGGCCTTCAATGTCGAGTAGCTGGCCTCACAGTCGCCAACGCGAACCGTAAATGAGTGGCTTGCCAGACCCGGATCGGGAGGGGAGAAGGTGATATCGGGCTTGTCCGGCGTTGGCTCGCCGCGCTCGACGAGGAGCAGCCACACGCCATTGAAGGAGAGGACAGCCGACGCTCCGTACTCACGGTAGGGGTCGGCACCGAGGACGTCCTGATACCAGCGATTCGAAACGCCAACATCAGATACCACCAGTAGATGGGTCAACGCCATGTCGGGTGTGGGAAAGCCGTCGGACACGTTTGCAGCCTACGTCCAAACGTCGCGCCGGTCCTTCACAGCCGGCCCCGATCTGTGGAAAATGTCTTCATGGAAGGCCAGCGATGGGTCCGATGGAGTTCTCTGATCGGGGGGACCGTTCTCATCGTATTCGGGTCTGTCTTGATCGGGATCTACCTCTTCGGGGTGTTCGAGGTGATCACCGAGGACCCACCGGACAAGTCCTGGTTGTTCTGGGGTCTTGGTCTGTTCCTCTTCGGGATGTTCGGTCTGGGGACCGGTATCGGATTGGCCGTTCTAGGAAGATCTCTGCGGTCGTCGTCGAGAAACCGCTAGATGGCATTGCGATAGTTGCCGACGATCATCTCCCACGCCGAGCCGACCCGTCCGGCTCGTTCCCGACCGGCCTCATCACCAAATACTTCGAACCCATCGTTGACCAGACGCACCCGGGAACCTCGAGGAGACTCGCTGAAGGTGACCGAGACAGTGGTCGCCATGGTCTCGTCCAGGAATATGTGCCACGAGTACTCGAGACGTGTGGGTGGCTCCCACACGGTGACCCGACCCCACGGATACTCATCCCCGTCATCACCGACCTCGTAGATCCGCCCGCCTGCTCTCGGCTCGAATACGACCTGGAAGGCCTCTCCAGCGCTCATGCTGTGGGACGGGGGCCACCAGTTTGAACAGCCTTCGGTCCAAAGGCGGAAAGCGGTTCCGACACTTGCCGCAACCTCGAATTCGACCACAATCGGCTCCATCAGACTGCGTCTGTCGTGTTGTCGGCAACCATGCGGAATCTGCTCTCAGCCTCGCCCCAGATGTGCTCCATATACCGGCGAACTTCCTCGACCCCTTGGTCGTCGAGTCGATAGATGCGTTTGACGCCTTCGGCTCGATCGGATACCAAGCCGGCACCCTTCAGTAGACGCAAGTGACGTGACACGGCTGGGCGGCTTATGGGGAGCTCATCGGCCAATTCCTGGACAGACGACTCCGATCGGCCCAGCGTTTCCAAAATGGCGCGACGATGGGGATCTCCCAGGGCAGCAAAGGGATCCGGGGCGGGGACGGTCATCGACTTTCAGCTGCCGCCTTCAGACCGTCGCCGAATTGTTCAAACGACTCGGTCATGTCAGGAAGCGACTTTGCGATCAACGGCTCCATCAAACCTGAGAACACTTCTTCCATGGAGAAACTGCTTGTGCCGTCGTCGTTTGCCGCCACCTCGTAGGTGCGAACGCCTTTGAAAAGACCAAACGGCATCCCGTCCGACCAAACCATATGAGTCGGCGGGTCGAACTCTGAGACGGTCAACTTGAACTGGCGACCGGGATTCACCACCGAGGTCAGCTTTATCCGCTCCCCTGGGGCGATTGTTCCCTCGATGCCGAGCACAGCCGGGTTCCAATCCGGATATGCCGATGCTTCGGTGAGCAAGTTCCAAATGGTCTGCGGATCCGCCTCAATGGTTCGCTGCACTGCGTACCTGGTCATGTCTCTCCTCCGTAGCGAAATGCTATCGTAACCAAACTGTTACCGATCGAAGCGAGGAACGCAATGACGACCGCCGAGCACACCGGCACCGGCACAGTTGAAGACCCCTGGACACTCTGGACGCCCAGTCTCAAATCCCAGTTCCAGATGCATCGGGACGAGAGTCACGTGCCACCGATCCTGGTATGCACCGTGGGGAAGACAGTGCTCCACTACGACCTTCGAATAGTCGACGACATGCACGCGATGCTCGAGGAGCGTGGCGACTGGGTCGAATTGGGGAACGCTGACGAGCAAAAACCAGCCAAAGAGGGCAGTGTGGAGGCGTGGGCCCGCTCTGCAGACAATCCGATCGGCGGCTGGTACGGATTGAAGAAGGGTCTGCGTGGTCG
>JBAVIK010000126.1:0-17284 GCA_049686815.1 Acidimicrobiia bacterium
CAATAGCGTTGCATTCGATCATCGATCGGGGCCTCCGCGCTGCGGGCCCTGGCCGACCCCTGAACATGCCAGTCCCCCCGGCTTACCCCCTGCCCCATCCGATGAATGGTGGAGAGGTCCGACACGACCAGAAGGAGAATCAATGAGAACCCGTGTCAAGCCCAACCAGTCGACGGTGCCCAGTATCGCGGACCGCCCTGATCTGACGGGAGGTGGCCGGTTCCTTGCGCGGCACCCACTCGCGACCTTCTTCGTGCTGGCATTCGTCATTTCGTGGCTACCAGCGATCCCGTATGCGCTCGAAGTGTTCCCGTCGCCCGTACTTGGTGGCGGGCCGTTCCTAGCCGCGGTAATCACCGCTGCGATCGTGGGAGGTAAGGCCGGGTTGCGTTCCTATTTCCGCAGTTTGCTTCGATGGCGGGTGGGGATCGGCTGGTATGCACTGGCCATATTCGGTCCGGTCATCGCGCTGGCATTGGTGGCCTATCTGAACGTCCTCTTCGGCGCAGCCGCGCCGTCGGCGGCCCAGCTCGCCGGGTGGTCATTGATTGGAACCGCCACGCTGACCTTTGTTCTGGTTCCGTTGTTAGGCGCGTGGGAAGAGCCTGGCTGGCGTGGATATGCCCTGCCATCGATGCTGCAAGGCCAGTCGCCACTGTTGGCCAGCACCGGCCTGGGGATCGTATGGACGCTGTGGCATGTGCCGCTGTTCGTCGCCGACCTCATCCCGTGGCAGGACGCCCCTTTCGTATTCGCTCTTACCTTTGTATTTACGGCGATGTACCTCCGTACTCGGGGCATTGTGCTGATCGCGTTGCTGCTCCATGCCGCCGTCAACGGCGCCGGTGAATTCTTCATCGGGCTGTTCGAGGGAGCCGATCGGATACGGATGTACTGGCTCATGGCGGCCCTCGGCGCCCTGATCGCGGTGGCAGCAGTCCTGAGCAACCCCGAGCTCTGGCGACGGGGCCCGACGTCCCACGACGCTGACCCAATGCACTCCGGCGTCACTCCCCCGGAAAGCGCATCATGATGCCAAAAACCGGCGGCGTCCAACTCGGCTGGGGGGATCATCGCGCCAGGCATGGCCCCCGAGAGCTCAGCATCCATACGTTGCTGTATCGCCTTCTCCACCAAGTCACGAACAGAAATTGGACCTCGCCGTCGGATGGAAGCTGCACAAACTCGGTAGAACACGACAGCCAGTCGACGCCACCTCCCCACAGACGATTTGATCTCGGACGGAGAACGCGCTCTTCAGAAGGTGCGCGGTATCAGCACATATCATGCAGGGCCTGACCAGAGAGAGGCGCGGCTACAGGATGGCTACACATAGACACACGTTCGGTCGTGCCAGTTCGGTTGTTTAGCTAAAAGCCGTAATGAGGCGAGGCTCCGCGGGTAGGACTCGAACCTACAACCAATGGATTAACAGTTACGCTTGAGCCGTCCGTTGAGTGCCAATTGGTTCTGTGACGTGCGGTTCTGTCCGATCACGTCGAGGCTTCATACCGGCCTGTGTCGTCCCGTGGCGTCTGGGATGGCTACACATTTGGCTATACATCGGAGGCCAGGGATGACATCATTCCTCGTGAGGTCACCCGGTCGGTCGATAGCTAAAATGCGATGAGTCGATCCACTGAAGCTAGGTCGACGCATCGAGGTGTTGGTGAAACAGAAATGAGGCGCGTCGGAGTAGTCGGAGCGTCCGGCGGGACCGGGCGTCTCGTGGTCGAGCGCGTGGAGGCCGCAGGCAACGCTGTGAGGGCGCTTGTCCGTGATTCGGCCAAGGCCCCATTTCGGGATCAGCCGAACGTCGAAGTCGTCGTCGGTGACGTCCTCGACGTTGATCTGTCGGCCTTCCTCTCCGGCTGCGACGCCGTGATCTCATGCTTGGGTAGCCCGATCGGAAACGTCGACTCGGTCGCGTCCGAAGGAACACGCAGGCTCGCGGAATCGATGCAAGCGACGGGCGTTGATCGCATCGTCTTCGTGTCCTCCGACGGCACAGGAGATAGTCGCAAAGAGCTTCCCCTGTCACTTCGTATCGGGGCGTGGTTCACCCGGCGCTACCTCGCTGACAAGGAACTCGCCGAACGAGCGTTGCGCGAGAGTTCGCTCAACTGGACCATCGTTCGTCCGTCCCGACTGACCGACGGTCCGGAGAGCGGACGCGTGGCGACGAGCCGGGAAGGCCGGGTGAGGTCGGAGGTCTCGCGGGAGGATCTAGCGACGTTTCTCCTGTCGCTGCTCGATCGGCCGGAGACGATCGGCCAGTGCCTCGGCTTGTTCACGAGAGCTTGACAAGGCCGGCCCCGAATCACTGGCGAACAGGGGAGAGAATCGGAGCTCCGCGGGTAGGACTCGAACCTACAACCAATGGATTAACAGTCCACTGCTCTGCCAATTGAGCTACCGCGGAAGGTGTGCCGGCTGACACGGTCAGATTACCAATCGCATCCCAGTACTCCGATTCGGTCCCGACGAAGAAGTTCTACCCGGATGTGGCACGATCTGACCGTGAAACCAGCGTTTGCTCATGACAGGTGACATCGGCTGGGTCGAAGCGTTGGGCTCGCTCACCCTGGTTGCCGTCGCAATCGGCGTCTCGCTATGGAAGGGCCTCGGAGTCGAGAGGTCGATCCTGTGGGCGGCGTTCCGGGCGGGGATACAGCTTTTTGCGGTCGGGCTCTTATTCGGTCTCATTTTCGAATCGGCTACGGCGCTTCTCTGGGCCTGGTTGTGGGTTGCGGGCATGACCATCCTGTCGGCCGAGGTGGTCGCCCGCCGGACACGTTTCATCCCGGGAATCCGCATGTACTCGCTCTTCGCTCTGGCTGGGGCGGTCCTCACAAGCATCGGACTGCTCTTCGGTTTTGGAGTCTTTGCGTTGGAACCGGTGACACTGGTCGTCATCGCCGGGATCACACTGGGCAACACCCTTCCGGCCGCCGTCCACGCCGCGGACTCGGTGACCTCGGAGTTCATCGATCATCGCGACCGGGTTGAAAGTCTTCTCGCGCTCGGATTCGACCGGAACGGCGCATCCCGAATCATCACTGGCTCAGCCGTGCGCAACGCCCTGCTCCCCCAGATCGAGCGGACAAAGGTGATCGGGCTTATCGCACTTCCGGGCGCGATGACGGGAATGCTCCTCGCCGGCGCCGACCCGGTCAGTGCGGTGGCGGTCCAGCTGGTGATCACCTATCTCGTCTTGGGATCAGTCGGTATGGCTTCGTCGGTGATCGTCACAGTGATAGCAAGTCGTGCCTTCACTGCGGACTTGCGGTTGCAGAAGTGGGTCACCGGGGCGGAGTGACTCAGATGTTTTCCAGGTACCCCTGAAGCTTTCCGGATTTGTCCGGATGTCTCAATTTGGCGAGGGCTTTCGTTTCCAGCTGACGGATTCGCTCGCGGGTCACGTTGAAGTGGGAACCCACTTCTTCCAGAGTTCTGGTTCGACCGTCGGCCAGCCCGAATCTCATGATCAAGACTTCACGTTCCCGATCGTTGAGCCCCTCGAGGGCCGCGGCCAGCTGATCTTGCAGCGACGTGAAAGTGGCAACATCAGCTGGCGCCTCCGAATCCACGTCTTCGACCAAGTCGCCGAGGGTCCCGTCATCATCCTCACCGACCGGCGTCTCCAACGAAACGGTGTCCTGGGCAATTCGACGCAGCTCAGTAACTCTGCTCACTTCGAGATCGAGGTCTTCGGCCAACTCTTCGTCGGTGGGAGCCCGTCCGAGGACCTGGGTCAGCTCCCGTTGGGTTCGGGTGAGTTTGTTGACAGCGTCGAGGACATGGATCGGCATCCGGATGGTGCGCCCCTGGTCAGCTATCGCCCGGGAAATCGCCTGTCTGATCCACCAGGTCGCATATGTCGAGAACTTGAATCCGCGTCGATAGTCGAAGCGTTCAACGGCTCGCATCAGACCTACGTTGCCCTCTTGTATAAGGTCGAGCAGAGCCATCCCTCTTCCCACATAGCGACGTGCAAGGGCGACCACGAGACGGAGATTCGACTGGACCAGCTTCTTGTGGGCGACCTCGCCCATCTCGACCTCGTGCCGGAGAAACGATGTGTCCTCTTCATTCAAGATATCGGACTCGCCGTCGAGACGTTCCAGCGCACGACGTCCCGCCTCCATTTGCATCGCCAGCTCTACTTCCTGCTGCGACGTCAATAGTGGATAGCGGCCAATCTCGTTGAGATAGAGCCGGACCGGGTCGGAGACCGAGATCTGACTGACCTCGATCACCTGCTCTCGGACGTCCGGGCCCTCCTCTTGGAGCTTGATGCCCTTGAGCCGTAGCTCATCGGCTACCTTCTCAAACGCCTCCCCTGGGGCCTCGACGTCCTCGAGATCTTGCTGCACCTCAGCCATCGTCAGGAAACCGCGATGGTTCCCTCGCTTGATCAACGCTGATGTGACCGCTGTGAGATCTTTACTCATACGTCCTCGCCTGACCGCTTCTTCTGCTGTAAAGCTATCAAGCTTCGCAAGACTTCGGAATGGGCTTCTGTTCCGGACTCGAGACTCTCCAACTGGCTCTCCAACTCGTCGATCTGAGTGTCGAGACGTTTCGACCTGATTCGCTCCTTCATGTCCGGCCAATCGGGCAATGGCTGAGTCTGCATCGCAAGCCCCAAGAGGATGCTCTGAAGGTCCGGGTCGCCAACCCTGGAGACGTCGATCGGAGTTCCCGGCGGCGTGCTGGCCAAGAGACCCTTGATCGAGGTGAATGCGGCACGAACCTGCTGATCAGCAAAGTCTTCGGGAAAGACGTCCCCCATGTCTTCTGGGTTGGAGACGATCACTCTGAGCAACTCGGCGTCGGCCCGATTCAATGGCCGGGATGACGGGTCGCCGGCAGATCCAGCATTTGACCGCCGACGAACAATCGCTGATTCGACGGTTGCCAGGTCGACACCGATCAGCCGCGCGACGAATCTCGCGTATTCACGTCTGGCGATGTCGTCGTTGACCCTCCGCAGTTGCTGACCTGCGGCATGCAAAGCACGGGCACGACCTTCCGGTCCGGCGAGATCGTGTTTGGATACTTCGTGCTCGATGCGTTGTTCGAGGAGAGGTCTGGCATCGCTCACAGCCTTGGCCAGTTCGTCGGCGCGGCCTTGTTGCACCAGGTCGGCCGGGTCGAGGCCATCGGGCATCATTGCCACACGAAGGTCGAGGTCGAGTCGAAAGGGCGACTCAAGCTCATCGCTTCGCAACGCCGCCTTGTTGCCCGCTTCGTCCGAGTCAAAGGCAAGAACCACCTTCTCCGAAAAGCGCCTCAGCAGATCGAAATGACCGTCTCCCAATGCGGTACCGCAGGTAGCCACCGCCGTGGTCACACCGGCTTGATGCATCGCTATGACGTCGGTGTAGCCCTCGACGATGACCGCTTGACCGTCGGCCGCAATTGCTTTACGAGCCCGATCCAGCCCGAAGAGCACATTCGCCTTGTGATAGACAACCGAGTCGGCTGAGTTGACGTATTTGGCGTCGGGATTGTTGGTCGAGCCGGGATCGATCTCTTCGATTCGTCGGCCGCCGAATCCGACCGGGTCACCGCGAACGTCATGAATGGGAAACATGAGTCTCCCCCGAAATACGTCATAGAGGCCATGTCGGCCGTTCCTCGAGAGACCGGCATCGGTCATTGCGTTGTCGCTTATGCCCCCAGATTTGAGAGCCTTGGTGAGGGTGTCCCAGTCGACGCCCGAGAAGCCAATCTTCCACTCATCGATCACGTCGACGTCGTAGCCCCGACTTCGGAGGTAAGCCCGAGCCGGCCCCGCATCCGGTGCCTTCTTGAGGTTGGTGTGATACACCTCGATTGCCCGCCTGATCGCATCCACGGCGGCGGCACGACGCCCCCGCTTCTTGGCTGCGTCCGGATCAATGGTCAGAGTGATGCCCGCCTTACGAGCGAGCAGGTCAACCGCTTCACGAAAATCGACTGCCTGAGTTTCCTGCACGAAGCTGAACACATCCCCGCCTTTGCCACAGCCAAAGCAGTGGTACAAACCACGTCCCCGGTCAACCGACATCGACGGTGTCTTCTCTTCGTGAAATGGACAAACGGCCATGTAGGAACGGCCGGACTTTCGAACCTTGGTGACCTCCGAAATCAACTCAACGAGGTCGGTCGCCTCCCGGACCCGATCGATGTCTCCACGTTCTGCCATTCCCGTCGATCATAAGGACGGCGAGACTCGACTCAACCCGAGACAGCCACAAAGTCGAGAGTGAGAGTCACTTGATCACTCACATTCGCGATTCCGGGAACGCTCGGAATTCCTATCTCGAAATCGGATCGAAGCACCTGTGTCGTTGCTGAACCCTCGATGGTATTCGGGTCGTCGAGGGTTGCCTGGACGTTGAAAGTCACCGGGCCGGTCGTTCCTTTGATCGTCAGGTCTCCGCTGACGTCGAACTGAACGGACTCTCCCACTGCCAGACTTCCGGTCAACCCGTCGATGGCGGTCACCGAGAACGTGATGAATTCGAACTCGTCGCTCGCCGAGTTGAGGATCACCGGCCCCCTCATCGCCCGGTCGCGGCGATCAGAGTCGGTCCTGAAGGTTCGGGCATTGATCACAATGTCGGAGAATCGGACTGTGCTGAGATCGTCGGTGTCGACTTGTACCTGTCCAGCGACTTCTGCCGTGGTGCCTACAACCTTCTGTGGTGTTCCCCGGAACTCTTCGTCGATGGTGAAACTGGCGATGCTGAGACCGCCGGGCTCGATCACAAAGGCACCACCCACCGAGGGGGCGGTCGTCGCGGCAACGGTGGTAACCGTCGCATCGCTGGTCGCCTGGGACGTAGATGTGGTGACAACGGTCGAGGTGGTGGCGATGGTGGGTGTAGTCAACTCAGTTGATGGCTCACCGGATCCGCCGGCGAACCAGAGCCAGGCAAATGCGCTACCGGCGACAGCGACCACCGCCAACGCGATCCAACCGATGAGCGAGCGTTTCATGTCGACACCTGGTGTGGATGATTGCTCACGAACATCAATACGTCGTAAACGCTATGACAACTTCGCATCGAGATATTCGACAAGACCGTCCATGGCCACCCGATCTTGAGCCATGGTGTCCCGATCTCTCACTGTCACCGCGTTGTCCTCGAGACTGTCGAAGTCGATAGTCACGCAATAGGGGGTGCCGATCTCGTCCTGGCGGCGATATCTACGACCGATCGATTGGGTCACGTCGACTTCGATCATCCAGTGCTTGCGTAGTTGGTCAGCAAGCTTCTCTGCTGGCTCCATGAGCTCAGGTTTCTTCGATAGAGGGAGCACCGCGACTTTGTACGGGGCCAAGCGATGGTGCAGCCGAAGCACGACGCGGGTGCTGTCGTCGACGGTCTCTTCGGAGTAGGCATCAATGAGAAAGGCGAACGTGGCGCGGGTAGCGCCCGCCGCCGGCTCGATTACATGTGGAAGGAAACGCTCGTTGGTTTCCTGGTCGAAGTACGTCAGGTCTTCGCCCGACGACTCTGTGTGTTGTCGGAGATCGAAATCCGCACGGTCGGCAATGCCTTCGAGCTCGTCCCATCCCCAGGGGAACAGGTATTCGACGTCCGCAGTGCCCGACGAGTAGTGCGACAGCTCGTCTTCTTCATGGTCACGGAGCCGAAGGTGTTCGGCGGTCATGCCCAGATCGAGGTACCAATTGAATCGTTGGTCGCGCCAATATCGAAACCATTCGGAGCTCTCCTCAGGTCTACAGAAGAATTCCATCTCCATCTGCTCGAATTCCCGGGTCCGAAAGACAAACTGACCGGGGGTGATCTCGTTCCTGAAAGCCTTTCCTATTTGGGCGATACCAAAAGGAAGTTTCAAACGATTGGTGCGTCGAACGTTCTCGTAGTTGATGAATATGCCCTGGGCCGTCTCCGGGCGTAGATAGACCATGTTCTCATCGGTCTCCACCGGACCGATGTGTGTTCGCAACATCAAGTTGAAGTCTCGGGGCTCGGTGAACGTGCCGGACTCGCCACAGGTTGGGCACTTGTCAGCGTCGGTGAGCTTGTCGAGACGGTGTCGAGCGTTGCAGTTCCGGCACTCAACCATCGGATCTGTGAACACCTCTTCGTGACCCGACGCCTGCCAGACACGTCTCGCCTGAATCACAGCCGAGTCGAGACCGACGACGTCCCCCCGCTCTTGGACCATTGCCCGCCACCACTCGGCTTTGACGTTGCGGAGCAACTCAACTCCGAGCGGGCCGTAGTCATACGCCGACCGGAGACCCCCATATATCTCGGAGGACTGGAAGACGAAACCTCGCTTCTTGGCGAGATTAGAGACGGTGTCGAGCGTTACATCTGGCATTTGGAAACGTGAACGGTGGCCTGGTCTCGACACTTAGTCAATCTGAGGGCTCCGAGCGATCCTGGGCACCACCGAACCGACGATCTCTCGCCTGATAGTCGACAACGGCATCGACCAGGGCATGACGACCGAAGTCGGGCCAAAGGATCCCGGGAAAATAGAACTCGGCATAGGCCGACTGCCACAACAAGAAGTTGGACAGCCGGTGCTCACCTGAGGAACGAATCACCAGGTCGACGTCGGGCATCTCAGGAATGAACAATGAGCGGGCGAAGGTCGACTCATCGACTTCATCGACACTCATCTCACCGGATGCGACTTTTTTGGCAATGGCCCGAGCGGCTTCCACTATCTCTTTTCGAGAGCCGTAGTTGAAGGCGAATACGAGGTGGAGGGCATCGTTGCCGGCCGTGAGCGTGGCAGCCTCGGCCATGTGGGTTCGATTTCGATCCGGGATTCGCGGGTCGTCCATGTCGCCGGCGAATCGCATCCGAACCCCCTGAGCGTGGAGTTCGTCACGCCGACGGGTCAAGAGATCCTCGTTGAACCACATGAGGAACTCGACCTCCTCGTCGTCACGGGCCCAGTTCTCGGTGGAAAACGTGTAAGCAGTCAGCCATTTGATACCCAATTCCAAAGCACCTTCGACCGTGTCGAACAGCGCAGCCTCACCGGCCAGGTGACCTGCCGTCCTGGGGAGGCCACGAGCGTTGGCCCAACGACCGTTGCCGTCGAGGATCAAGCCGACATGGGTTGGCATCCGGTCTGGATCGACACCGCTCAAGTCGAGATTCACTCCATTACCGCCAGCGATGAAAGCTTGCGGTCGAGGTGGTACTCGACGAACCGCCGGGCGATTCCCATCGCTTCGCCCGAAAACGCTTCATTCACCGTGGGCAGCGACATCAGTTCCGCCCCGGCGAGAGCGGCGAGGTATTCGGTCAGGCCATCCCTAAGTCTGACGGTCCCTTCGGTGCGGCACTGATCACAGATCGCCCCGCCGCTGGCAAAGCTGAATCGGTGCAGATTCTCGACGCGACCACAGGAGGCACATTGCACAAGAGAAGGGGCCACTCCCACGACGTCGGCCAGCTTCAGCAGAAAGCTCGTGATCAGATCCTGGCTCACGTAGCCGACTTCCAGAGCCTTGAGGCCCCGCTGTAGCAACAGGAAAAGCCGAATCGACGACTCCTCCTCCTGAGCAACTGCATCGGCCGCTTCGACCATGGTGGCGGCGGCAATTACCGCATCCAGGTCGGAGCGAAGCTTCGGGAACGGCTCCAGAACAGCGACCTGGGTGATCGTGTCGAGATTCCTGCCCTCGTAAAGGATCAGGTCGACGTGGGTGAAGGGCTCGAGACGTCCTCCAAATCGGCTTTTGGTCTTCCGCACGCCCTTGGCGACAGTCCGGATCTTGCCGCTGTTTGGGCTGAGGAGGACCACGACTCGGTCGGCCTCACCAAAAGGGTAAGACCTGAGCACGATTCCCTGGTCATGACGGATCGCCATTGCTCGCTCAGGGTATCCGCCGACGGGCGTAGGCTGGCGCCATGTCCCTCGTTCCTGATCATGAGATCGAAGCGTTCCTCGAGGCTCACCCCGAGTGGTCACGAGACGGTAACGAGATCAGACGGACTTATGTCTTCAAGAACTTCACTGAATCGATGGGGTTTGTAACCAGCGTGGCACTGGTAGCGGAGAAGTCAGACCACCATCCCGATATCGACATCCGCTGGAACAAGGTCACTCTCACGTTGTCGACGCATTCCGCCGGTGGCCTAACCGCCCTCGACCTCGAGCTGGCCGACACCGTCGACACCCTGTAACCCCTAACCACAAACACAACAACAAACCTCAGGTAGTAGCTCTCATATATGAGCGAAATCCGCTGATCCTCACGGGCCTCACCCAAAGTCGGGTTTGCGGCGGTCCTTCGAAGCAGCGAGTCCCTCTCCGACGTCGGGACCTAGAAACCCGAGAAACTCGTAGGCGACGGAAGCATCAAAGATCGGGTATGCCATACGGAGCCAGTGATTGAGCGTGTGTTTGGTCCATTGGAGTGCTTCTTGTGAACCAGCGGCCAACTCGGCAGCAAGGTCCTTGGTGAACGTGTCGAGGTCGTCGTCATCAACCACCACCGCAACCAGGCCGATTCGCTCTGCCTCCTCGCCCGACAATGGGTGATTCGTCATCAGGTGATACTTGGCTTTGGCCATTCCCATGAGGAGTGGCCAAATAACGGCGGCATGGTCCCCGGCTGTGACCCCTATCGTGGTGTGCCCATCGAGGATGCGCGCCGAGCGACCCGCCACCGGGATGTCTGCCATCAAGGCGGCGGCGAGTCCGGCACCCACCGCAACCCCGTTGATTGCGGAGACAATCGGCTTGGAGCACTCGATGATGTTTCGCACCAACTCCCGCGCCTCTTTCAAAACCCGGCGATGCGCGTCGTGGTCACTGATGATCCGCTGGATCATCTCGTAGTCTCCCCCTGCGGAGAAGGCACGCCCCTCCCCCCGGAGCAGCACCACCCGAACATCGGGATCGGCATCCACATCGGGCCAGATCTTCACCAACTCATAGTGACCTCGCTCACTCACCGCGTTCAGCTTGTCCGGGTTGGAGAATGTGACCGTCAGGACACCATTGGAGCCGAGGTCCAGGTTGAGGTATTCGTAGTCACCGTGATCCATCTGCGGGACGCTAGTGCCCGAGCGATACTGGTCCGATGAGATTCACGGACGTGAAGGCGATCGTCACCGGAGGAGCGGCGGGAATCGGCAAGGCCACCGCGCGTCGCCTGTCGGACGAAGGTGCACTGGTTGCGGTCATCGACATGGACGGCAAGGGCGCGAGCGCCGTTGCGGCTGCCATAGGTGGGATTGCCATAGCCGTCGACATCTCCGACGTCGAGGCGGTGCCACAAGCGATGGACGATGTGGTCGCCACCTTGGGAACTGTCGACCTGCTGGTCAACTGTGCTGGATGGGACATGGCGCAGCCGTTCACCAACACTGACCCCTCGTTTTGGATGAAGGTGATCGGCATCAATTTGTTGGGTGCAATCGCGATCACCCACGCCGCTTTGCCCCACATGGCCGACGGGTCCGCCGTCGTGAACGTTTCCTCAGATGCGGGACGGGTCGGGTCCTCCGGCGAAGTTGTCTACTCGGCCGCCAAGGGTGGTGTGATCGGTTTCACCAAAGCCCTTGCGCGGGAAACGGCAAGTCGACGAATTCGAGTCAACTGTGTCGCCCCCGGACCAACGGATACTGCGTTCCTGGCGTCGTTTGATGAAACAGGGAAACTCGCCGAGGCAATGACCCGCCAGACGCCTCTCAAGAAGCTGGCGACGCCAGCGGACGTCGCAGCTGCCATCTGCTTTCTGGGCTCGTCCGATGCCAGCCACATCACCGGGCAGATTCTGTCCGTCTCCGGAGGCCTGACAATGGTGTGAAGGTGATGGATCCTGTCCCAAGCTCAGACTTGTCAGCTTTCGATGTCGAACCCGAGCCTGTCGAGCAGTTGGGGTCTGCGTTGCCAGTCCTTTTCGACTACAACATGAAGAACCAGGTTGACCTTGCTACCCAGCAGTGTCTCCAACTCCTTTCGGGCCTCGGTGCCGGCTATCTCGAGAAGCGAGCCCCCTTTTCCTATCACGATCCCCTTCTGGCTGTTCCGCTCGACGATGACATCAGCGATCACGTCGATTATCCCGCTGGGGCGTTGTTCGACCTCTTCGATCCTGACCACCAAGGAATGAGGCAACTCTTCCCGCAACCGATCTAGGAACTTTTCTCGAACGATCTCTGAAATCACCATGGCCTCGGGTTGGTCCGTCGTCATCCCCTCGGGATAGAAACGGGGGCCGTCCGGTAGTCTTTTCACAACCTCGGCGATGAGTTGCGAAACACCCTCGCCGTTCTTGGCTGAAATCGGCAGGAACTCTGCAAAAGACCAACCGGAGGCTTTGGTCAGCTGCTCGATGGTCTGAACGCGCGACGCCCTATCGATCTTGTTGACGACAACCAACACATCTGAATTCGAACTGGCGAGACGTTCGGCTATGAGTTTGTCACCCGGGCCGACTGGCATGGTGGCGTCTATGACAAACAAGACCACGTCGGCTCCGGCGAGGGTTCCGTACACCACCGAGTTGAGCCGGTTGCCCAGCTCGTTCTTTGGCTTGTGTAGCCCGGGGGTATCAACCAGCACGGCCTGAAACTCAGGGTTGGTGGCGGATGGCCCGGTCAGGACTCCCCTGATTGCATTGCGTGTCGTCTGTGGTCTTTTCGAAGTGATGGCGACCTTGGTGCCCACCATCTGGTTCACCAGTGTCGATTTGCCAACGTTGGGTCTGCCGACAACAGGAACGAACCCTGACTTCACGCCGATTCGACCCGACCGTTCAAAGCCACACTGACTTGAGAGACACGGCGCCCCTGCATCTTGATGACAGTGAGAGTGAGCTGTGCGTATTCGAACTCTTCGCCTTCTTCGGGAACCCGCTCGGCGAGACCCAGCACCAGGCCACCGACGGTGTCGAATTCGTCGTCGGGCAAGGACACGCCAACAACCTCCGCCAGATCGTCGACGGCAAGACGAGCATCAACATCCCATGCGTCGCCGCTCGATGAGATGAGACTCTCCTCGAGGTCGGTCTCGTCAGCGATCTCGCCAACGAGCTCTTCGAGCAAGTCTTCGATCGTGACCAGGCCGGCCACATCTCCATACTCATCTACAACGATCACCTGGTGGACGTGGGACGATTGCATCTCGCCGAGTAACGCAGAGGCGTGCTTGGTTTCGGGAACGAATTCAACCGCTCTCATCACCTCTGCCACCGTCGCAGGCCTTTGGTCGTCGGTGAGCATTGGTAGGAGATCCTTGAGAATCACCAGGCCCACAATGTCGCCGTCAGAGGTGACGGGAACACGTGAAAACCCTTCTTCCGTAGCAAGGTCCACAAGCGCCTCGATGGAAGCTGAGACTTCGATGGTGGCCATATCAGGCCGCGGCGTCATGACCTCCCTGACGATGGTTTCCCCGAACTCGAGCACGGAATGAATCAGCTCCCGTTCTTGATCGTCGCCCTCCTCAGCGGTTTCGTCCTCATCCTCCGCGATGAGCTCCATCTCCGGGATCAAATCGTTGGCCCAGCCACCCAATCTGACCGCTATCGAAAGAAGGTCCGCCGACACATATGAAATGCTGTGTGGGCTCCAACGGCCGGCCTGTCGAGGCACCAGGTCACCGAGCAAAAAGACGACCAACCCCAACGCTATCGCACCTCCGACCGCCTGGCCGGTCGGCTGATCAACCACCACTACGACGGTGGCGAGGACAGAGCAGAAAATGAGAAGTGCCGAGGCGACCACGCCAACCGCGGGCGAAACCACCTCCCGGCGATCGAGAAGACTTGCCACCTTCTCCGCACCCCGCACACCGTCGGACTGGGCCCGCAACGCGTCCGCCCTCGGGACTCTGGCGAGGGCGGTGCCCGCGGCCCGGATCCAGAAGGCGAGGACAAGAAATACAAACGCCAGAATCGCCAACACGACGGTCATCGACGTGTCCTCCCGACTTTGGCCATGAGCTGCCGCTCGCGATCTTCCATCCGTGACGCGTCAGTTTCGATCTCGTGGTCATAGCCGAACAGGTGCAGGACCCCATGGGTCACCATCAGCGCCATCTCGTCTTCGAAACTCACCCCGAACTCGTCAGCCTGTCGTCGCACGTAGGCGGGGGCGATGATCACATCGCCAACCATGATCGGCGGTCCCATTGGGTCGTATTCAGGAACCAAGCCAGGGAGAAGATGCTCAACCGGAAACGCCAGCACATCGGTCGGCCCGTCCCTGTGCAGAAATCGCTGGTTGTAGCTGGTCATCTCGTCCTCGTCCACGAGGAGGATCGTGACCTCTGTCGACTCGGGATACCCCTCTTCGGCCACCACGAGTTCGGCAAGACTTCGTAGCGGACCCGGATCTAGCTCCTCGGCCTGCTCATTGGCGAGAAAGACACTCACGACGTGGAGGCAAGGCTGAGGTTACTTGACCCGAATGCGGTCGCCTGTTCGGCATGCCGACAGCACGGGGGATTTCGTTCAGAGACTCCAACGCACCGCTTGCGCGGTGCCACCACCTGAGGTTTGGGTCTAGAGGAGGGGTCGTCCATCAGGTTCCGGGGAAATTCGGGTAGGCAATACGCTGATGGTAGTGACCGACCAGGGACTCGAGGAAGGCCTTGCGGATCTTGGTCAGCTCACCAAGTGTCAGTGGTGACTCGGACAGTTGGCCATCCTCTACCTTCTCGTCCATTATCCGATTGACCACCTTCTCGATAGCGTCCGGGTTGGGCTCCTCGGTCTGGAATACTGCCCGTGAGGACGCCTCGAGGGAGTCAGCCAACATCAGGATGGCGGTCTCAGCGGTGCGTGGCTTGTGCCCGATGTGCCGAAAGTCGTCCACGTTCACCTCGTGGCCATGAAACTCCCTGGCCTTCTCATAGAAGTAGCGCATTACTCCGTCACCATGGTGACTGACGATTCCCTGCGTAACATCGGTGGGGATTTTGAATTCTCTGGCGAGTGCCACCCCGTCGGTGACGTGACGGCGGATGATCTCGGCCGAATCCTGCGGAGCGAGGGTGTCGTGTGGGTTGGGGATCCCAAACTGATTCTCAATGAAGTATGTGGGGTTCTCCGTCTTACCAAGGTCGTGGTAGTAGGCCATGGCTCTGGCTAGAAGGGGGTCGGCGCCGATTGACCGTGCAGCCGCATCGGCCAGGGTGCCCACCATGAGCGAATGGTTGAAAGTACCGAACGCCTTCTCCTGCAAGAGCTGAAGCGCCTTGTGGTTCCTGTCGGTGAGATCGAGAAGACTCAGAGTCGTGGTGATGTCGAATGCCGACTCGAAGAACTGGAGCGCCGCCAGCCCCACGAGCGATACGACAACCGACACCGCAAACGCCCATGCCACCGAGGTCCCGACAATCTGGAACAGAGAATCGTTGGGTCCAACATGGAAGAACCATGACGTCGAGGCAGCTACCAGTGAAGCCACAAGGGACGACAACACGATCGCGTTGCGAAATGCCCCACGCGAACTCACCGAGCTGACAAACGGTATCGGGGCAAGTGCCGCCAACGCCCCATATACGGTCACTCCAATGTCGAGTGTCCCCACCGCCGTAAGCACCGCCACAGAAAGAGCCATCAGAACGGCGATACGCTGATCGAAGAGAATCGCGGTGACGAACCCAAAAGCGACCGCAGGTAGGACGTACCAACTCGTCGATTCATGAATGAGAGTCGTTCCTCGCACCGATGCGGCCGCAAGCAAGATCAGGATGCCGAGGAGGGCCACCATTCGCGGACGCGCCCAAAACTCGGGCCTGAACCTGGCCAGATAGAGCCAGACGAGAGCGACCAGCACCGCCACAACCGCCAGCAGCGCGGCCGATGCCTGCTCCGTGGGGGTGTTGATCGATGTGGCGTTTATGGCGTCGACATCGAGTTGAGTCATGACCTGGCCCTTACTCACAATGACCTGGGGAGCCACGTAGTCGACAACCACGTCCTCGACTTCGCTCGCCGCGGCGTCCTGTGCAGCAGTCGTCCGATCCTGATTGACCAAGAAGTTGGCCTGGAGGAAGGTGGCCACGATCTCGCCGGCAGCAGCGCCACCGGCGGCATCCTGATTGGTGTCAGAATGAAACACCAGCGGAGGACTCGAACGCACGCCGGTCTTCACGTCTTGCAACTGGTCCTGTTCAATCCGACGGCCAAATTCCTGTAGCGCCTTGTTGAGTGCCGCCTCGCGCACCGCGGGAAGATGCAATGGCTCGCCTAGCGGCGCTCTCACGACATCATCTGAAGCGGTGGCCACCAGGTAGGCGATGGTTTCGGGGAGGAGGGATTGCTCGGCGTTCATAGCGGCGATTGCGTCGTCCGAGCTACGGAGATTGGGGGCTATCGGTATATCACTCGCTTCACAAACTTCATCTCTGCCGCACTCGACGAGTTGTGCATCCTCATCAGACGCAAACATCCAGCCAGCAGGAATCTCAGTGTCGGCAGGGTCATAACTCACCACCGCCGCACCGGTGGACAATTCGAACGACCACACACCGGCAGCATCAGTACGACGCTGAGTCGGTCCGTCCTCGGTGCGGATCAAAACCGTGACTCCCGCAAGCCCCTGGTCAACACGCTCCCCTTCGGCCTCGGGGTTGAAGATGCCGTCTCCATTGACATCCAGGTACACGCGACCGGTGATCAGTCCAGGGTTCCGGGCCTGCGTGGTAGTAGTGGAGCCACCGGCGGAGGTGTCCGGCACAGCCACTTCCGGAAGATCGGGCGGAGGTGTCGGGGTGCGCACCGCTTCATCACCAACCACCAGGGTCTCCACCGAGTCGAACACCCCGTTGATATCAGCCAGGACAACGGTCTCCGTCTCCGGATTTGTCTCCTTGAATGGCAAGATCGAGTCCCGGGCCTCCTGTCTGGCGTCCTCGGTGGCGACCACATCCACGACCGAAGCGTCTTTGGCCGCGGCGAAATCATTCGGGGCAATCATGCCTGCTTGATAGGACGACTCTGGCTCGGCCGTACCCAGTGAGAGCACTCCCCAAGAGGCGACCACCGTTGCCAGAAAGATCGAGATCCGAACCAAAGTGGGACGTTGCATGCTCACGTCTCCTTGGTTTCGAAACGTTGGTAGGCCTCTACGATCGACGCCACTATGCGGTGACGGACAACGTCCCTTGCCCCCAGTTCGACGAACGAGACTCCGGGGATGTCACGGAGGATGTCACGAACCACACGTAGACCCGAATGGCGCCCTGTGGGCAGATCAGTCTGGGAAACGTCACCCGTGATGATCATCTTCGAATTGAAGCCAAGACGGGTGAGAAACATCTTCATTTGCTCCGG
>JBAVIK010000127.1:0-13346 GCA_049686815.1 Acidimicrobiia bacterium
GCTCTGAGGTAGCCGAGGATCTCTTCAAGCATGTCGAAACGCTCACCCACCGGGGGATAAGGAATCCCGAAGACGGAATGCTCCTCGTCCATCCAGCCGACGCCCAAACCCAGTTTGAAGCGACCACCCGATAGCTCATCCAAGGTGACCGCCGACTTAGCGAGCACTGCCGGATGTCGAAAAGTGATTGGCGTAACCAGAGTCCCTATCTCGATGCTCGAAGTCTCCCGAGCCAGTCCTCCCAACTGCACCAGTGCGTCGTAGGCCGGAAGGTCCCAGCCTGTCTCCATGTCATAAGACATCAAGTAATGATCCGGGACCGTGACCGACGAGAAAGCCCACTTCTCGGCGAGTCTTGCCGCCTCCAACACTGAGTCATAGCCATAGGCCATGAATACACCGAACTCCAAGGGGGCTCTCCTCTCCGAGACGCCACCAACCTAACTACCACCAACCACGCATATCGGCACTTATTGAGCGGGTCGCGGTCTGCGTCAGGCCGCGATCGAGCACCACCTGATTGAGGCTCCGATCTCGAGAATGGGCGGTTTCAGGATGGCGGCTCGACGAAGTGGAAGGGAGGACGAGTGTCTTCGCAGTCGTGATCAGCATCCTTCCGCCAGGAGGCGAGCAGGTCGGGCCACGCCGACCCTCAGCAACGAACTCATTCGAGCGACTCATGACTCGCCGTCTGCGGTTGAGCGTGCTCCTCAGGACCCCGGCAGGTCAGTGTCAATTCCCCGCCGGGACGGATCAATAGCAGAGAACCCGATCCGCCGCGAAGGTCAGTTCGACTAGTTGAGACGGCGGAGCAAATGCGGCGCCCTTGTTCTCCAAGTCAGTCTCCGTGACGCCTCGACTCTTCGAAGAGCCTCCCGAAACGTAGATCGCGACGCCAGCATCAACTGCCGCCGGCAGGCTGTCAGACAACGCCCCAGTGCCGATCTGTTTTTCGTATGTTCCACCACGGCATTCTTCATCAGATATGCCGCGTCCCCGGCACAGAAAACGGTGACCTCATGCCCGGCCTCGCGTGCGGTCTTGGCGACCAGAAATCCGAGCGACGCACGAGTTGGTGCGTCGGGGCCGTGTGTGATGTGGACGAGCAATGAACCTATTGATACTTCCTTGTGTCGGTTGACGAATTATGACATTCCACAAGGTACATCGGCCGCCGAGAGCAAGATGACCTTGGGGTTACTCCCCTTCGACACGACCGGTGGGAGCAGGCCCCTTGAGCAAGTTAGGCCCAGCCGACGGGTCGACCGCGAACAGGGAGCCCTCTAGGCGACACCATGAACGCCCTCAGCACGTAGGGTTCCATCCCAGCCACTCGCTAGAGACTGATCACCTGATCGGGTGGGCTCCCAGCCAGAGCCGTGTATAGATCCGGGAAGCATCCGACGGTCGCACCTTCGACCATGTCCACCGGTTCGCATTCACCCGGCTCGGATCGGCCTTGCCCAGTGGACGGATCGCACCATCTCGGTTCACCCTTGGCGAGGTTGCGTTCCAACGCACAGTTGTCACAGGCCATGAGCAACATGCCGGTCTCCTTGGCGACGGCGGCCAGTCTCTCGCCGATCGGGTCGCCTTGCCTCAGGGCCCAGACGTTGTCGTCGAAGAAGAAGATTCCAACCACCTCAACCCCGTGTGTTCCCGCCTCGAGTTGAGGGAGAATCATCTGGGCGACTTTGTAGCTTGCGGCTCTCGGTGTGTTGAGAATGTATGCGACTTTCACATCGACCTTTCTTGGTGAGGCGCGGACCTTAACGGCTGTCGGCGTGCGGCCGTTCGGCGGGATGAGATGGGCAGCGGGCGGCTCGTGACGGCTATGAGCACCCGGAATCGAATGTTCCCATCCTTCGACGTGTCGGCCCGAATGCGACAGAGTTGGCCTCTTGGCCGGGGTACGCTCGAAGCTGCGTCGACCAACCGGCGGGCGCCTTACTCAGGAGGTCGTGATGTCGAGTGTGGTCGAACCGTTTGTCGTGCGAAGGGGCGAGGGCCGACTGATCTCTGGCCCTGCAGGTGGACCAACCACGATCACAGCCCATACCGGGAACACCGGTGGAGCATTCACGTTCCTCGAAAACATCATCGGCGCCAAGCAGGGCCCACCAAGACACATCCATCGACGCGAGGATGAGATGTGGTACGTCCTTGACGGCAATTTCCGGTTCATCGCCGACAGTACGGTTTTTGATGCCCCTGAGGGCGCATTTGTCTTCGTGCCTCGAGGTACCGAACACTGTTTTCAGAACCTGGAGGACCGGCCGTCGACAATCCTCGTGATGTTCACTCCGTCGGGGATGGAGCGGTTCTTCGAGGAACATGCCCTGCTTCCACCGGGTCCTGTCGACGCGGACGACTATCGCGAGATTGCCGAGCGGAACTGGATGAAGGTGGTGGGTCCTCCCCTCGCAGAATCACATCCGGTCTGACGACAGAACTGGTACGTGATCAAAGGGTCGTTGTCCTCTATGCAGCGCATCCCCAGCACGTAACAGTGAGCTTGAAGGAGGTCGAGATGACCTACACGACACACCCGCAGACGACAGCTCGTCTTTCGGAAACGGGTTGGCACGTCATCAGTGCAATCCTGGCAGTAATCGGCTTTGTCGCCGCTGCCGTGGGAGCATGGATGGCCTTTGGGCCGGATGATGGCGTTTTGACGATATTCGGTTGGACCTGGAACGTCGCCGATATCTCGGAAGCTTGGGCTCCGATCCTGATGATCGGTGGAGGCGCTCTTGCCACACTGACAATGGGGATCGAATCAACGAGAGACTGGGGTGCTGAGAACAGCGCATGGATCGTTTGGCTCGAGGCATTCGCCGCCCTTGTTGGCGTCGCTGCCATCGTCGCCGGGATCTTGTTCCTGTTCTGAATTCAAGATGACCCCGGGATTTCCCCCCCGGGGTCATTTTGTGCTTGACGACGGGTCGTCTTCTCATCCTCCTCCATCGGAGGAGGGTTGACTGTCGGCATGGATCCAAACCCCCGACCTGGCGGGGTGGAGGAAATCATTGACCGTCTGGGTCCAGAGTTGAGTCAACTCTTCTGCGGTGAGTGATCGACGCAATTCGGCGGCGAACTCTTCGGAGATCATCTCAGCCTGATAGGCAGACCGGTTGAATCGGCGGTCGACCCGTCGTTGGATTCGCTTTCTCACCGGGTTGAACACCGCGGCGGCGGCGAGGGTGGACGCGGCAACGCCCAACGCGTTTTGTGTGGGCAGGACCGCGCTGATGAGTGTCACCATTCCGAAGTAGAGCGCTCCGAGCGCCACGACGACGATCGTATAGGTGACGGTGCGCGAGATGATCTTGCCGATGTCGTAGAGCCGGTATCGCGTCATGGCTACTCCAAAACAGATGGGTATCGCTACGTAGGCGAGAACTGCAACGAACCATTCGCCTCCGGCTTCGCCACGCAGTTCGGTGATGACTATGGCGATTGGGACACCCACCACCAGTACCGCGAACGGGAACAACACCCAAATGTGCTGCTGACGACTGTCACCCGTTGCCCGACGAGCTCGAACGACCAGGGTGGCCGTTGCGACGACGAAGAGACCGAGGGCGAGAAATCCGAGTGCTTCACCCACTTCGCCGGGGAAGAGCCCGAAGCCGAGCGGGTTGTCGTAGCGGGGAGGTGCAAACGGCCCGTTCCAACCCGCAGCGCTGACTTCAGTCGAGAGGGCCGAGAGGAAAGTCGCCGAGGCTGCGCCGATGACAATCACCCGGTCGACTACACGAGGGGTGCCGAGCTGGTTACCGATTCCGTCCGGAAACACTGCGACCAGGGCCGCCATGGCGGCCCAGAAACCAACATTGAGTACCGCATAGACCCAGCCCAACCATGGCGGTGACAGGATATTGGTGGTCGAGACCTCGGCGAACTGCGCCGCGGAAGTGCCAGCGACCAGAAGCAGCAGCCAACCCACGATATGCCAGTCCCTTCGCAGCAGAACGATGAGGGCCGGGACGAGGGTCGCCATGGGCACGATCGCATTCCAGGGGTCTACCTCCGCCGTAGCGATCGACACGCTCAACCACACAGTGATCAAAGTCCCCACCACCATCAGGAACCACTGGACGAGAACCTTGGCCTTCTTCATCGACAACCCTGGTCGCGCAAAACCGCCATGGTCCCAGTTTCGCACGCGGTGCGTTACGAGAACGTGACGGGACTCATATCCAGGAATTGGGTGCGGGAGCTATTGTTGCCGACAATGCAAGTCCTCCGGTCCAGCTAGCGGTGTAGCTCTTGCCTACCGGCCTCGACGCGAAATCGGCTCTCAAAGAGGTTGACCTCTTCGCCAGTCTCGAAGACGAGCTTTTGTCGGCAGTGGCCGACTCATCAACCGTTTCCCATTTCGAGGCCGGTCAGGAACTCATTAGTCAGGGGGCACCTGCCGATGGGGCGTGGATAATCCTCGAGGGCGAGGTGAAGTTGCTCCGGAACTCGGAAGTCGTGGCTGAATACGGGCCAGGCAAGATGGTTGGAGATCTGTCGCTTCTGTCGGGTTCTCCTCATTCGGTCGATGCGGTGGCTATCACAAATGGGAAGCGCCTGAACCTTGGTATCGGAGAATTTCGAGCCGCAGTGCGGAATCATCCGGATGTTGCTTTCGCATTGATCGAAGTCCTGGTGGAGCGGATCTACCACATGCAGAGCGCCGCGGATAGCCGCGGATAGCCGGCGATCCTGTACACGGAGCTCTACACCTATCGGAGCCAGATTCCAGTGGAGGAAGGCTGGAGGGCTTCTTCGACTGTTCGGTCCAAAGCGTCGGCTAGTTCGACTGCACTTCGTGATTCCTGGAGTTTCAGAGCGAATTGTTGGGAGATGATCTCGGCTTGATAACCCGACCTGTTGAAACGCCGATCGACAAAGCGCTGAATCCGCTTCCGCAATGGGTTGAACAACGCTGCGACTGCGAGCGTTGAGGCCGCCACGAAGATCGGGCCTTGTTCTCCGAGGAGACGTGTTGGCAGCCAGACAGCTCCGAAGGTGTAGACACCGCCCAGCATCACCACGATGATCAGGTAGCTGATAGTCCGGGAAATCAGCCTGTCGATCTCGTAGAGCCGGTAGCGGACGATGGCAAGGCTGATTGCCACCGGAAGAATCGTCAAAGGTACGAAGAGAACGAGGCCGCTGACCGGGTCAAGCGCAGGTATTCCGGTAGACAGGAGAACGAACGATAGAGCCATCAGGATCATGGCAAGCAACACCCACTTGATCTGTGATTGGACGTCGATCGATGAGCGGCGATATCTGACGATGATTGCTGGTATCCCTCCAGTCAAAAGGGCCAAGAAGGGCAACCCAAAAAGGAGACGAAGACGCCATCTTCCACCCCGTTGGTGTCGAGAAATCCGATTGGATTGGCAATGGCCCAGTCTGCTCCGTCGGGGCCAACCTCGTTGGCGAAGCCAGCTCCTAGAACCAATGCACCGACCGCCAGACCCGCCAGCCAACCAGCCCAAAACCATCGCCGGTTTAGGAACCGACTGGTAGGGAATATGTAGAACAGGAGCATGAGAGGAATCAGCAGGGTGACGAAGTAGCCGGAGTTCGTCCAGATGACCGTGACGATGGTTCGGCAGAACCACGTTGGAATGGGCCAGGTAGGCCCGACCTATTCGGAAGGCGGCTCGAGATGACCGTCCGCCATGTCGGCGAACAAGTCATATGCACTATCCCTCAGACGAACGATGCTGGCACCACCGCTGGTGGTGTCCACTGAACCGGGCGCCACGATATTGGTCACCTCGGTGAGATCGGCTTTGACAATCGCCGCGGTCACCAGCAGCAGGTCCTCGGCGGGCAGATCGGTCCAATAGAGGTCCGAAGAAGCCTCCATCAAACCGGGTACCGCACTCATACCCATCCCCTTGACCATCCGAGCCGCGGCGATCAGTGCCAGACCTCCATGGAACTTGCGGGTGAAGTCCCCACCACTGATCGTCTTTCTGGTTCGCACAAATGCCAGAGCGTCGGCGGCGGAGAGGACCTGACGTCCGGCATCCAGGTAGGCCTGAGACCACTTGTCGCTCATCGCAACTGGAACATCGATGTCGAGGCCACCCAAAACGTCGATCAGGGTGGTGAATCCGGCGAAGCCGGTCAGCACATACCCGTCGAACTCGAGCTCGGTCACGTTGCTGATCGTTTCCATCAAGCCATCGGGCCCATGACGGAGAAGAACCGAGGTCATCTTCATGTTGGCACCGGTTGGCCCCGGGACGTATGAGTCACGCGGCAAACCGAGTACTGAAGCCGTCCCGTTCCCGTCGAGCCCGATGAAATGAATCGAATCGCCCTGCGCCCCCAGCGGATCATGTCCCGGACGAGCATCCGAGCCGATCACCGCGATGATCTTGGGGAACTGGCCGAGTTCGGTGTCCCTGCCTATTGATGGCCACCAGCCACCGACGATTCGCCACGTCGGGTCGGCGACGGCCAGGGTGACGTCACCACCTGCCTCGACCACGGCAACCCGGGTCGATTCGTCGGTCGAGCCAATCGAGGCGACTGCCGCGTCGGGTGTCTTCTCCTGGTCGACGTAGATCTCACGAACCAAGTTCTCCAAATCGGGCTCTCCGGCAAGCCCTTCGATCGACATGACCGTCGTGGTGGGTGCGAGTGTTGTGGTCGCTATTGATTCCGTGCTTGTTGTGCTCGGGGCAACGGTCGTTGAGGGCCCGCTGTCGGCCACCGAGCAGGACGCCACTACGAACAGCAATGTTGTGAGGGGGGCGAGACGTCGCATGGTTGATGAGGCGGAAAGCCGTGTCGACACTCACTGCAACGTAGCTGGATAGGAGCGCTACTGGTGTGGGAGGAGACCGGGCAAGCCAAACAGACCTCGACCTGTCCGGTATTGCTGGTCGTAACCGTCGAGGACAGGCACCACCCCAATCAATCCGGCGTCGACGCCGGCTCCGAACCAGTAGTCATCGAACACTTCCAGCCGCGGATACCTGACTATGGAGATAGACAATGACAGCCACCACTGAATCGACACCGATCGCCACCGGGGTGACTCAAGAACGTCTACGACGTCTCAGAGGGTGGAATCTCGGCTTGACCTTGCTCCATCTCGCACAAGCCCTCCTCATCGTGTTTCTTGCCGGTGATTTCGCCATCGGTGTCACCGCGAGCTTCCCTCAGGGCCCTCCCGGCACTCCACTTCCGGCCCCGGAGACCCTCTTCGATGTTCCGATCGGCTGGGCCGTCGCCATATTCCTCGCAATGGCGGCGTTTGACCATTTTCTCACTGCGACCTTCGGCCGCAGAACATACGAAAGAGACCTGAGTCGGGGCATCAATCGATTCCGTTGGGTGGAGTACTCATTCAGCGCGACACTGATGGTTGTCCTGATTGGGTTCTACTCGGGTGTGACCGGGATCAATACGGTCGTGGCCATCGCCGGTGCCAACGTGGCCATGATCCTCTTCGGTTGGCTTCAGGAACTGATGAATCTCCCGGATCGGTCACGGACAACCATGTTGCCCTTCTGGTTTGGCACCATCGTCGGCTTGGCGCCTTGGGTCGCGATACTGATCAATGTTGCCGGCGCCGACACAGTGCCGGGTTTTGTTTACGGGATAATTGTCGCCCAGTTTGTCTTCTTCTTCAGTTTTGGGGCCAACCAATGGCTCCAGTACAAGGAGGTCGGTCGGTGGGCCGACTATGCCTACGGTGAGAAGACCTATCTGGTGCTCAGCCTGGTAGCCAAGACTGTCCTCGCCTGGCAGATCTTTGCTGGGTCGTTGGTCGGCTGAAAGCCTCAGGTCTGGGCCAGAAGAGCCCTGACCCGATCGGCGCCTTCGGTTTCAGCGGAGGGGCTGTCGATCTCCAGCAGTGGTTGGAGAACTCCGCGAGCTAGCTCCTTTTCTCCATTGGAGAGGTAGAGCTTTGCCAACTCGACGTCCACTATGTACGTCGCTGCTCCAAATCCATAGGTATCGATTTCTTTGCGCATTGCAAGCAAGGTCGGCAGGGCCTCCTTGCGGGCTCGCCTCGCCTGGGCAATGAATCGCGGGTTCTTGAGCAAGGTCTTGAGATCGCCTGTTGTGTCGCCGCTGGCGATGCGAGCCAGGATCACCGCGATGTAGGTGCCACCGAAAAGCCATTCCCACAGACGCGCCAGACGCTTTGCTTCCGATCTGGTGTCATAGAGCTGCTCCATCCCGGCGCTGAGTTCTCCCTCGCTCATGCGGGCCACGGCATCTCCAAGGTTCACAAAGAGGGGAGCCGGAAGTTGAATTCCCGACTCGCCTGCCTTCTTGAGGGCATCGACAGCTTCGCGGGCCAAAGGGCTGTTGTTGATGATGCCCGCCGCCGCCACGACGGTCAGCAGGGCCGTGTCCCTGTAGATCGGGTCTTTGGCGATCGAATGTGACTTCTCGGCCAGAGCGATGGCGTTGGCATAGTTGCCCAGGGCAACCTCCATCATTGCCAACCCCTGATAGGCATACGCGATGCAACGGTTGTTACCGACACGATGACCAAACTCGATCACCTCCTGGCAGATGCCTGGGATCTTCTCTACCCGTCCCGAAGCGGCCAGGGCCAATGCCAGAGTGCACCTCGACTTGAAATACGGATAGGGGTCAATATCTCGGTTGGCAGTCGCCCACTCTCTGATTTCCTCAGCGACGCCGGCTGCCAAATCGATCTCACCCTTGATGAAATAGCCCCAGATCTGCCAGGTCTTGGCGTAGGCCAGACCGCTCTTGTCCCCGATGTCTTCAGCAATCTTCACGGCAGCATCGAGGAAAACCAGGTTGTCGGTCTGGTCGAGTTTGAACCCGGCCGCGTGACCCCGCCAGATCAGCCACCACATATGCCGTGTCTTGTCGTCGAGACGATCCACCGCGTCCTGATGGCGATCCAACAAGACATCGAGATCCAGCAGGTGGGCCTGGTAGTAGAAGAGCAAGGCCCAGTCGAGGATCAGATCGATCAGCGCCTCGTCGTTTGGTCGACTCTGCTCAGCCGCCTCCAGAAGCGCGTAGGCCTTCTCAAAGTGAGCCTGGGCCTCAACGAGGGCATATCGCTCGATTGCTTTCCGCCCGGCGGCCCGGAGGTACTGGACCGCCTTGCCCAAGATGGCGCCTTCGGAGTAGTGATATGCGAGTGTCTCGGTGACCTCGCCGAGACGCCCGGCGAACTGCTCCTCGATGGCGGCGGCGGCCCTTGCGTGAAGTTCTACTCTCTCCTTCTTTAGCAAGCCTTCGTAGGCCACGTCTTGGGTGAGAGCATGTTTGAAGAAGTATTCGAGATCGGGTTCGTCGGCACGCTCTCGTATGAGATCAGCGTGTTCGAGATCAGCCAAACTCGGGTCGAGGCTGGCGGTCGAGGTCGCCACTCGTCTGATGACCTCGTATAGAAATTGACGTCCGACCACAGATGCTTCACGTAGCACCCGGCGCCGGTCCTCATCGAGACGATCGATCCGTGCGGCAATGACCCCTCTCACCGATGTGGGGAGATCCGAGTCAGCGAGAGAGCCTTCTATTTGCCACTCATCGGCGATGTTGGTCAGAGTGCCGGTCTCGACCAACGAGTTGATTATCTCTTCGACGTAGAAGGGGTTGCCGTCAGTACGGCTGACCACGAAGTCGATCAGCTCCGTAGGCGGTTGATCGGTTTCGAGCAGAGAAGCGACCATTTCTCCCGACTGGCGGGGCGACAGCGGGGTCAGTTCGATTTCACGGAGGCTGGGTAACGATCCAGCAAACGACGGCCGGTAGTTCGCCACAATCACAGCCGGGCTGTTCACGTTTCCGATCAACTGGTTGACTATCCCGATAGTCGAGGGGTCGGCCCAATGAAGGTCTTGAAATACCAGAACTGTCGGAGCCCGGGCGCAAAGTGCTTCGAGAACAGCGGTCAGTGACTCGAGCAGCCGATCTTGGAACGAGTCCTTGTCCAGTGCCGCCCCTTCCCGCTCGGGAAGCCCGTATAGACGCACGAACGGGTCGAGTATCCGATTGTCACCGTCCACCAGGGCGCCGATCCCTGAGTCCAACTTCGACGAAATCGAGGCAGGCGTGTCGTCTTCACCGACGTCTATTGCATTGGAGATGAGATCGACCAATGGCGCGAAAGGGATGTTTTCTCCGTAGGCGTACGCCCGGCCCTCCAGCCACTGCACCTTCTCATCAACTCGCGAATGGAACTCCTCGAGGAGCCGTGTCTTTCCCGATCCTGCCTCGGCCCGGATGCCGATGACGCTCCCCAAGCCATCTTGAACCTTTTCGACCGAGGCCAACAAGATTCCAAGCTCCTCATGTCGCCCGACGAATTCAGCTTGTCGGCGCGACGATCCTGTTCGCTCTCGTTTCAGACCGGCGACCTCTACCACGGGGACCAGGCCTGACTTCCCCTTCAAGTCATGCGCCCCATAGTCGGTCAGCTCGAAGACCCTGCTGACCAGGCCGGCCGTCTCCGGGCCCAAGAGAATCTCACCGGCCTCGGACAGGTCCTCGAGACGAGCGGCGAGATTGATGGTGTCACCGAGGGGACCGGTGTCGGCGGTGTCGAATCTTCCCGAACTAGTCACCACCACACCGGTGTTGATTCCTGAGTGCATTCGGAGGGACCGGCCGATCTCCGCCTCATACTTTGGGCTGAGCTCCTCGACGGCGGCGTGGATTTCCAGGGTCGCTCGAATCGCCCGCTCGGCGTCGTCCTCATGTGAAACCGGATCGCCGAAGACCGACATCACCGCATCACCCAAGAGCTTGTCGACTCGACCTGAATACCGCTCGATGATCTCGGTTGCCTTTGAGAAGATCGAGTCCATCACACCCTGGACATCTTCGGGGTCCAGACTTTCCGACATGGCGGTGAATCCGGATAGATCGCTGAAAACCACCGTGATCTGCCGTCTCTCGGAGGTGCGGGCCTGGTGTCCTTCGAGCGCGGTGCCGCACTGGTTGCAGAAACGTGCATTCGCAGCATTTTCAAAACCACAGTTCGCACACGCTGTAGTGGCTTCGACGGTGTCCATCGGTTCGCGGAGCCTAAACGTTGGGATCAGCGATTGAGCTGGGCCATCAGGTAGCCATCGACATATTCACCGTCCCGGAACACATAGTCACGCAGGGTGCCCTCTACTTCGAAGCCAAAGCTCTCATACAGCGAGATTGCTGTTTGGTTTGTGACCCAAACGGTCAGTTCCGACCTCGTGAGACGGAGCCAATTCTCAGCCATTTCGATCGCAGCCTCCATAGGGGCTCGACCGGCACCCTTCCCTCGATGCTCAGGGTGGGTCGCAATGAGGTGAATCGCACCGACATGGTTGTGTCTCGGTGTGCTCGTGAAGGTCTCGATCTCCAGGATCCCAGCAAGTTCGCCTTCGGCCTCCGCCACCAGTCGAATGACTCCGACGCGTGGCTCAATCGCTCTCGAACTGCCTCAATCGATGAGTAGGGCAAGCGCATCGTCCCCAACAGAAAATCCCTGTCTTCAAAGACCTCCTGAACCCTGACGAAATCGTCGTCTTTCAAATGTCGAATCGTGAAATCGATCGTGTCTCCCACTGGGTGCGAGGAGGCTAACTACTTCTCTCAACCCGCCTTGTCGAAGACGATGAATCCTCCGGCGGCCCAGGAGGGCGCCGGCTGGTCATATAGCTCTGCGGTGTCGGAAGCACCGATGTCGAGGAGTGTGCCCTCTAGAGGTCCTGTCAGGAACCGGTACAGCTGGGCTGCGTCGCGGTCGTCGCTCTTCGCCACCACGCAGTGATGGTCGTATGCGTCGAAGTCCCCCGCTTCGATGAGGGCGATCCCCTGGCGCATGCTTGTGCGGGCTGCTTCCAGACCCCCGGCCTCCATCGCTAGGGCCTCGTTTGGCGGGGTCCCGTAGGCGATTCCGTGATGGAACTGATCTCCGGTGGCGACGATGACAGCTTCCTCAGCTATGGCAATGGTCTCATCGATGTTGGGCAAGTCACCTGGCTTTCCTCCTGCGAGGAAGGGGTAGCGCTCAACCAGCCGTCGATTGCGGATGCCTCGGCGTCTCGTTTCCGCTTCCCAGAAGTGACGGAGACTTCTCAATGCGTGGTCCCCTTTCCAATCGTCCCGAAAGTCGAGGCCGGTGCCCTGGATGCCCCAAAAAGGGTGCGCGCTAGGCGCCCCACCTTCCGATGACACGTCGCGGCGGGCCAGTTCCATCTCAACGGTGAAGGCGTGGAGGACGCTTATGGCGAGGACGCTGTCTGCACCGGTGTCGAGGGCGGCATTGACTGCAGCGGCCACATGAACACCACAGTCGCCCACATTGACGTGAGCAAATGTGATCACACCGCCATGTTCAAGCGACTCGCTGAGGTCCCATCTCCTCGCTTCGTCCAACATTGCATACGTACCCCGATCTCCTAGTTCCTCGTGCTCGCGGCGGTAGAGCTCGTTGACTGCGGTCCGGAGTTCGGTGCGATCCAGGGTCATCGCATCGGACACTACGTCAGAAAATGCAATCCGTTCGGAGGTCCCGCTACGAAACATCCAAAAGCACACCCCGTGCATGAAAAGGATGAAGAAAATGAAGAAACGAACAACGTTCCTTTCAATGATTGCCGTTTTGGCCCTGGTTCTGGCTGCGTGTTCCGATAGTGGCGAAGAAGCCACCACCACTGAAGCCGAAGCACCAGCCACCACGGTGGCCGAGACCACCGGCACGACCGAAGAGATGATGGACGAGACCGTTGTTGACATAGCGGCTGGCAACGAGGACTTCTCGACGCTGGTTGCAGCTGTGGAAGCAGCGGGCCTGACGGAAGCTCTGTCCGATCCGACTGCGACTCTGACCGTGTTTGCGCCGACGAACGAGGCGTTTGAGGCTGCTCTGGCGGCGCTCGATCTGACGGCCGAGGAGCTGCTCGCTGATACTGAGACGCTGACCGCGATCCTCACCTATCACGTAATCGGCGACGAAGTGACCTCCGGCGATCTGGCTGCTGCCGGGACTGAGGAGATCACCGTGACCACTTTGTCCGGAGAAGACCTCACAGTCATCGTGGGTGACGATGGCTCGGTGAGCTTCAAAGATCAGACAGCAGTCGTTGTGACCGCCGACCTGGTCGCCTCCAATGGCGTGATCCATGTCATCGATGCAGTGCTGTTGCCACCCTCGATGACCAGCTAGTCGCTGGCCATAGCAACCAACTAGCAGAGGAGAGCCCCGGACAACCGTCCGGGGCTCTCGTCTTGTTGGCGGTTTCGATGCTCGCCGCAATGCTTAGATGTCTGGCCCATGGACCGGCTCAACGAATTGGGACAACCGATTGGTGTCGATCTCGATGGTTGGGAGCCCCCTGAGC
>JBAVIK010000128.1:0-2904 GCA_049686815.1 Acidimicrobiia bacterium
GTGTTGAGGCTCGTCACAGTGATCGCAACTACGAGAACTATGACACCTCCGAGGCCGAGGAGAACGAAGCGTCGGTGTGGCATCTACTGCGCTCCAACGTGGATCATCATGACAATCGAGGTGGCACTCAGCTACCGGCCCGGAGCCGTCTCAGGTGCAAATAGATCGCGTAACCAACGATCAACCCATAGGAGAAGACAAAGGTGATAGCTACGACGGCGGTATCAGACATCCTTGATACCGGCTATCCGCGGTGGTTTGACCGCATCTCCTGCGAGGAGGTCGCCTGTCGCGACCTTCTCCTCAACACGGGCAACGTCGATCCGGGCCATCATGAGTGCGACGTACAGAATCGTGAAAGCGACGACGTTCACCATCATGGCGATCACCATCTCATCGGGCATCGATGAGCCGTCAGGTCTGATCGACTGAGTCTGATGAAGGGTGCGAAACAGGTTCACCGAGAAATATACGAGAGGAACCTGAACCACAGCCACCACTCCGAGGATGGCCGACCGACGCGCCCTGACCAATGGGTCATCCACGGCCCCACGCAAGGCCAGGTAGCCGAGGTAGACGAAGAACATCACGGCGGTGGACATCAATCTCGGGTCTCCCCAATCCCATGGGGTACCCCAGACCGCATTTCCCCAGATCATCCCGGTGAGCAGCCCTATACCAGTGAAAAGGACACCGACCTCTACCGATGACACGGCTAGACGATCCCAACGGGCTCGTTTCCGGATCAGCCACATGATCGATCCGAATGCGGTGACTCCAAACGCCAGGAATGCCAGCCAGAGGGAGGGGACATGAATGTTGATCAGCCTGCTGTATGCACCCTGGAGCGCGTCCTCAGGTGCGGTGAGGGCCATGTAGAGACCTGCGGCCATCGCCGCCGCGGCTAGGCCGAGAAGGATCCGGATCCGGGTCATCTAGCTGCTTCCTCCAGTGGTCTGGCGAGACCCACACCGGCGACGGCCAGGGCGAGGTCGGTGGCGATCATCAGCAATACCCAAGGGAGGATACTTTCACCACGGGCTACCGCTTCCATGGTCTGAGAGGCACCAATGATCAAGGGAAGGGCAAGAGGAGCGACTAGAAGCGACGCCAGTGTGGTCCGACTCCGGAGGCCTGAGGTTATGTCACCTGCGAGGGTCCCCAACTCGGTGATCCCCACAGCGAAGAGCATTGACGTCAGCAGCATGGCGAGAAATGAGCCGTCTTCCAGGTCGGGACCGTAAAGCAGGAGCATTGTTACGAAAAGGGCCGCGAAGAACCCGATGGCGAGGATTCCACCCGAAATGGTGCGTCCCACGAATCGAGCTGCCGGATCGAGTCCGAGGAGGGCCTGCAGATCTCGGCGCTCACGGCTGTCATCGGCAGACTGTCGGAGGGCGATCTGCATCCCAAAGAGAATGGCTAGCGCCCAGAAGACTGCAGGCCCGATCTGCGCAATGAGTGACAGTTGGAGCCCGAGTGCGATCGGGAAAACAAACAGCGCCACCATTGCGAAAGGAAGGATCACCCGCCAGGTCTCGCCCGAGCGTCTTTCGATCCTGAAGTCGACTCTGGCGATCTCGAGAGCTTGATCCCAAAAGCTCAATTGATCACCTCGAGTCGTCCGCCGTCGAGATTCATGACGACATCGCTGAATCTAGAGAGCTGGACCTTGTCGTGCGAGACGAGGACCACTCCACCGCCGCGTTCGGTCGTTGTCTGGATGACGGCCCCGATCAAGTCGACGGCGTTCTCGTCAAGACCTGTGATTGCTTCGTCCAAGAGAACCAATCGCGGTTTTCGAATCAGAAGGTGGGCAAACTCGATTCGTCGATTCATCCCGAAGGAGGCTTCATCTGCCCGCTGTCTCGCTGCATCGCCGAGCCCAACGACATCGAGCGCTGCGCCGACACGATCGTTACCGAATCCGCCGATTCGGGCCAGGTGTTTGAGGTTCTCTTCGAGGGTCAGCTCCGGGATCAATGCCGGACTGTGTCCGACCAGGCCGATCTGCCGCCTGACCTGATAGACATCTGGAGTCGTTGCGTCGCACCCGAGAATGGAGGCGTCTCCGGCTTCTATTCGTTGAAGGGTTGCGAGAACCCGGGCAAGGGTGGTCTTGCCGGAACCATTCGGCCCGGATATTCCGATTGCGTGACCAGGGGCGAGCTCGAGATTGAGGTCACGCAGGACGGTCTTGCCACCGAGCAAGACCAAAACCGTTCTGAGTTCAACAAGAAGATCCACACTGGGAGTCTCACCGGGCCCGGATATAGTCTCAAGTCCGGTTGACCCCCTCCCCTGGGAAGACGTGGGGGCCGAGCACGATCGCCGTGGCACCAACGACGACACCGGCGAGATACCACCCGACCGGCCCTCCTGTGATGCTGGGTCGGAGTGACTCGGTGAGGAGTCTTATGGTCGAGGCCAGAATCAGTCCAGCACCGGCCTTCGTAAGCGTGCGCCACGGGAGACGGGCGACGAGAAATGCGGCTCCTGCCAGGGCCAATGCCGCGTACAGCTCCACGGGATGACGAGTCACCAGGCTGCCCTCTTGGCTCCATGCCCAGGGCAGAGTCGACGCGTCCCCAAGACAGGCTCCACGCCAGATACACCCGGCATGCCAACCAGCAAGCCCGAGGAGTGCCGCTGGAGCTATCGCATCGAGATACTGAAGTCGCCCTTTTGTGGCCCAGAGATAGGTGACTACCGCTCCGATGGACGCGAGTCCACTGTTGACGCCGCCACGAACAATCAAGATGTCAGCCGGATTCGTCAAGGGGTTGGCTCCCTGGGTGAGCATGGCCGTCACTCGGCCCACCAACAATCCGACAGCGGCAGCTCCCACAAGACGGTCGGTGGCGTGGTCTGGCAGGCCTTCCGACCATATTCTCGTCCCGATCC
>JBAVIK010000129.1:0-1728 GCA_049686815.1 Acidimicrobiia bacterium
AATGCTGACAAGGCTCTCTCATAATCGCCCTGGAGCCCGAGTGCCGACCCCAACGTGGTCAGCGCCATTCCCTCAATGAAACGATTGTTGACCGATCTCGATCTCGAGATGGCATTCTCGAGGTATCTGGTCGCCTCCGGTAGATCTGTGTCGAGTAGGGCCTCGCCATATGCGTAATCGGCGTACGCGAGATAGGTTGGCGCCTCGATCCTCGATGCGGCTTGCTTCATGCCTTGTGCAATGGCCAGCGCTCTGTCATAGAAGCCTTGGTAGGCGAGGGCAAGAACCTGTCCGCCGGTTGCATCGATCACCCCTATGTCGTCGTTGGCGGCACTGGCACGCACGAGCTGTCTGTCATATGCGTCGAGGGCACGATCCAGCTGTCCCAGGTAGCACGCGATGTCGCCAGCCATGAACCACGCGAATCTGCTGGTGGTCGTCTCTTCGACCTCTATACCGGTCTTGGCCAGCTCCTGGGCCGACCTCAGGTCGGCTCGTTTCATGGCTGCAAGTGCGGCCCAAGCACACGCCAACGGATAGCACTCATGTCCCACGGCTGCGGGCATCACCTTTTCGCCCCAGTCCACGATTGCCGGTGGTTGCCTGTGATAGAACCAGTCGAAGAGACCCTCCAGGATCATCCCGGCGCTGTCGAGGTCACCTTCATTGACCGACCAGCCGAGAGCCGAAGCTAGGTCCGAGACGACACGATTTGCCAGATCGATCCATAGCGCCTCATCTGGGCCCGCCATGCCTCGCGCTATTTCTCTTGCGATCTCACCCATTCGTCTTGCGTGACGTCGTCGAGCGGAATGGCGATCACCAGAGGTTTCGAGTTGAGACCGTGCAAAAGACTTGATCACACCGAGCATCTGAACTTCGTCGGGGTGGTCTGTGGGCTGCAGCATCGACCTCTCCACCAGATCGGCAACTGTGGCCGGGACATGATCGGGGTCAACCTCGCCAAACCCGGCGATTGTTGTGGCGGTGACGGTGTCAAACGCATCCGACATCACGGAAAGACGTTGGAAGATGAGTTTGGATGGCTCATCCAGCAGGTCATAGGACCACGCAACCATGTCGTCGAGACTCTGGTGGCGTTTTGTCTCCCCGCGGCGCGGGGTGTCGAGCAGCCCGTATCGTCTCTCCAGGCGTTCCTCGATCTGGCTGGGTCGGAGTGCCATCGACCTGGCGGCAGCCATCTCGATCGCCAGCGGCATGTAGTCGAGTCGAGAGCACAGTTTGGTTATCTCGTCGTCGGGTGAAGCGAAGGAAGGGTTGACCGACATCGCTCGGTCTCGATAGAGGGCAACTGCACCCGTGGGCTCCATAGGGCCCAGCGACACGACACGCTCTCCCGGAACCCGTAGAGGTTCACGGCTTGTGGCCAGGACGGTGGCGTCCGTCTCGGCCAGCAACGTGGCAGCCAGCTCGGCCGAGGCATCGATCACATGCTCGCAATTGTCCAGGATTAGCAGTGCTTGAGACTGCCGCAGGGCCGCTGCTGCACTCATCAGCGGATTGCCGCGGCTCTCGACGCCAAGGCGGCTCAGAAGCGCCGCCGCAACTTCCTCGTCCTCCCGAACCGATTCGAGTCTGATCATCCATGTATTGGTTCGTTTTGCGGCTGCCGCAATTGCAATTCGAGTCTTCCCCATTCCTCCGGGCCCCACCACGGTCACGAGTCGGTGGGTCGATATCAGGCCCTTCAGCCGATTGAGTTCCTCC
>JBAVIK010000130.1:0-3795 GCA_049686815.1 Acidimicrobiia bacterium
CCCCTGAATGTCGGAGAAGAAGACGGTCAATTCCTTTCGATACGACTCAACTCGAACATCGGTCCGGCCTTCGAAGATCGAGTCGTAGACCTGCCTCGACAGGTACTTGGCCAACTTCCCTGAAAGACCTTCGAGCTGGTCGTTCTTCTCGTTGAGTGTTCGGTTGGCAATCACCAGGGCGTCTTCAGCCTTCTTGCGTTCCGTGATGTCGCGAACGATGCCGCTGTAGTAGCGGTCGCCGTCGACTTCCCACGTGGCCAAAGAAAGCTCGATCGGAAACTCCCGGCCGTCTCGGTGGAGGCCGGCGAGTTCGACCGTATGGCCGATCACATGCCTCTCGCCACCGGCATTCACCCTTTGCACGCCCTCCGAGTGCGCATCTCTAAACCGATTTGGAATGACTGCAGTAATCGCCTGGCCAACCATCTCGTCAGCGGTGTAGCCAAAGATCTCCTCTGCCCCCTGGTTCCACATTGCCACCGTGCCAGAGCCATCAATGGAGATGATTGCGTCGTTGGCCGAATGGAGAATCGCCTCGATTCGCTTCTCGGTGACAGCGAGTTCGCGGTTGGTCTCCGCTCTTTCGGTGATGTCGCGGATGATCCCACTGAAGTATCGACGCCCGTCATCAACCCAGGTCGCCAGGGACAGCTCTATTGGAAACTCATGGCCGCCTTTGTGCAGACCGAAGACTTCGACCGTTGATCCAATGATCCGGGTTTCACCGGTTTCCACCACGCGGGCTAGTCCCTCCTTGTGGGCCTCGCGAAATCTCCTGGGTACGAGAGTGGCCAGCGACTCGCCGATCACTTCGGCAGGTGTGTAACCAAACATTGCCCCGGCCGCCGGGTTCCATGTCTGGATGAGCCCGTCCTGATCAGCTGTGACAATCGCGTCATTGGCTGAGTTGAATATGGCGTCGAGAGTGTTCGATCGCCCCCGGCTACCTGTCCTGACCACGAGAGGATTCTATCTGGGTCGCCGGGCCTGTTCGGATAGGCGATCCGACGTTCGGGTCATCAGGTATGTCTGTGGAGGTGCGGGGATTTGAACCCCTGACCCCTTAGCTGCCAGCCAGCTTGGGTGGCCAATTTCGACAATGGCTAGTTGACCCGATCCGGAGTCTTGTCCTATGAAACCTGACTGCTTCGGAGCTCGGCCCGCATCCACAATCTCCGGTTGGTTTCCCGAACTCGACTTCTCAGATGTCCGGACCGATGGCGGCCAATAGCAAATCGGCCCTTCCCGAGGCGCACATAGTGACGTTTATGGAAGCGGTCTCGTACATCTTATGCAACGTTCAGTTCGTAGCGGTGTGGTGGCCCGCTTGGACGGCAAGTCCGTCGAGGTAGTGGTCGAGCTGTCGATGTGAAATGGCACGCTCGTCGGTCGGGTCGAGTCCGATTGCGAGAGGTCGACTGAACCGGATGGCAGCAAAGCCGACATCGGTCGCAGTGACTTCGTCGGTGAGGGCGTTCCGGGTTCGGGCGTCCTCCATCAGCCGATCGAGCAAGTTCTGTGCGGCGGCCGTCTGCTCGGGCCAGTCGATGTTCTCGAGCAATGGGTGCGCGATGTTGACCACACCTAGCCCATTGTCGATCGCAGCGTGCAGGTAGCGATGCAGGGCGCTGCGAGCACCGTCCGGGTCGGCCAGTGCAGCTTCACCGGCTGCAATGGTCCGGTCAAGCGCGTCGATCACAACGGCTCGGAGAAGGTCTTGCTGATCAGGGAAATGTCGATACAAAGTTGCGATCCCGACACCGGCCCGGCGGGCCACAGCGTCGCGTGATGGTTCACCGCCGATTTCGAGGATCAGTTCGGTTGCTGCGTCAAGAAGCCGTTGCCGGTTGCGGCGAGCGTCGGAGCGCATCGGATGCTCCGTCCCGCCGTCGTTCCCATCACTCACCAAATGGAGTATATTCCTCCACTTGTGAAGAGCAACACGACCGCCGACTCCGACCAGAACGAGTATGTGCCGGTTACCTTCGACCAGTACGACCACGTACAGGGACCCTTCTACCACGGCACCAAGACCATCTTCGACATAGGAGAGCTCCTGGTTCCGGGCCGTCCGTCGAACTTTCACGAAGGCCGCGTCTCGAACCACATCTACTTCGCAGCGCTGCTCGAACCGGCCATTTGGGGAGCCGAACTCGCCAACGCCCTAGCTGGGTCCAACGAACGCGGGCACATCTACATCGTTGAGCCGACCGGCCCGTTTGAGGACGACCCCAACGTCACCAACAAGAAGTTCCCCGGCAACGTCACCCAGTCCTACCGAACCCGCGACCCACTCCAAATCGTCGACGAGCTAAAGACCTGGGAGGGCCACAGCTCTGAGGTTCTCCAAGGAATGCTCGAAGGCATCACCCGCCTCCGCGAGCAGGGACTCGACATCATCGAGGACTGACCGACAGTCGCCATACGATTCCCGACAACTCCGATACCACCACAACGACGCCGCACATACCGACACTTTTGTGAGCATGAGGCCAAAGACGTCACAGACAGTTCAAAACGCCGGCTATGGACGACACTTGGAATCCCGCCATAGTCGTCCGCGGATACATCAAGGTCTACAACATCCTCGAAGGGATGGAAGGCGAAAGAGTCAACGACCCCCGAGGTGCCTACCACCTATGTGATCTGACCGTCTCGCAGCAATCAGTAGGACGGCACCTTGGAGCGCCGAGATATCCATCGTTGACTCAACAATCTTTCTCTTGTCAGGGTGGGAACGAGGATATGCCCAAACCTGCCTAGATCAGCGAGCCAACCAGCGGTAGCCCGTACCGGCACCTATGTGCGGTGGGCAGCCGGGCTGGGTCAGGCGGTGCGTTGTGCCGTCATCCGCTGTATCAGTCGCCAGTCGCTGTCTTGGTCGTCCTTGACGTAGCCTTCCCAAAGGAAGGTCTCAGGGGTTACACCGGAGAAGACCCATTTGGTCGGCTCGCCGTCGTGTGGATCACCGACGAGGACAACTCCTCCGTCGTCAGAGAAGGCTCCGCTCAGTTTGAAGACGGTGCCGGTTTGAGGAGCGACCCAAACGACTCTCCACACGTTGTCAGACTCGTCGAGAACCCTCAACGTCGTTCCGTATCGATACCCATCTGCCGGAGGTGCACTTGACTTGGCAGGGAACACCAGCACGTCTTGGATGGCTCGACCTCCAAGAATCCAAATCCAATGCCACTCAGCGGTGGTCTCCTCCTCGGTCCCGTCGACTCCAAAGAACGAGGCTTCCAGCACCCAAGAGCCGACGAACCTACCGAACTGCATCAGTCGGTCGGCGTTGTTCTGGTGTGGACCATCTGCTGCAAGCAGGTCCAAGGCTGGTGTTGGGTCGTTCATAGGGTCAGCGTGGACATCGAATGACCAGACCGTACCCGCACATAGCAGCGCATATGTTCCCCATTGGTGGCGCACGTAGTGCCGAATATGCGTGGGAGAGTGACCTTCGCGTGGCCAATGGGTGTGGAGTTAACGTGGCCAGATGTCCTTCACACATTCTCCAGAGATCGAGGCGGTAGCTCGACGAGTGTTGGCAACCTGGGGCCAAGGTGACGCGGGGACCATGTCGAATCTGTTCTCGTCCAGCGCCGACCTCCGGGTCCTCGGTTTCGACTTTGACGAGCAGTGGAGCGGTGCTGACGAGTTCTTGGAGGTCTTCACTGCACAGATGGACGAAATGCCTGACTGGAGCATTGAGAATCACCAGGTGGAGGCGTTTGAGGACGAATCGTTTGGCTGGGCAACTCTGCAATCGACGATCGTCACTCCAGAGGGCGAAACGCC
>JBAVIK010000131.1:0-3849 GCA_049686815.1 Acidimicrobiia bacterium
ACTCACCCCTTGTGACCGGGGAACATACACGAAATGAACGGTGGGTGAACCGGTGGATCTCCCCCCGATAGACAGCGCCCTCATCAAGCCTGGGGAAGGGCATCTTCGGCGGCGTACTGTGTCAGGAGCGCTTCCTCGTCGGTCTTGTTGGGGAAGACGAAGTAGATGAGGGCTGCTCCAACGAGGATGGCAACCACACCGGCGAGATATGCCCAGTCGTCGCCCTGGAGAAATGCGGTCTTGGCGGCGGCCGTTATCTCGCTGCTGGATTGAGGGTATTGCTGGGCCACCTGCTCCGCGCTGGCAAACGACTTGGTCAATTGGCTCTGAATGCTCGACGTGACTTGGGATTGCTCCGGTGAGGCCCCTATCGACGCAATCACCGAGGCCGCATAGCCAGCGGTGAGCAGTGCCCCGAATATCGACTGCATGATTGCACCGCCGAGGTCACGTTGAAGGTCCGCGGTACCCGATGCCATCCCGGCGCGTTGGACTGGAACCGATCCGGTGAGGGAATGAGAGGCCGGCGTTCCGGCAAACCCAACACCGATACCGATGAAGACATACCCCAGACCCACCTGCCAGTAGGAGATGTCTTCCTCCCAGAGGAACAGCATCGTCAGAAACCCGAGCAGGCAGAAGAAGTATCCGATGAGCAGGGTTGTGCGCGCACCGTGACGGGCCACCAGTTTCGCCGATCTCGGAGCGACGGCGACCATTGCAAGGGCAGCCGGGATGATGGCGATGCCGGCGTCGAAGGTCGAATATCCAAGGACGTTCTGAAGGAATTGCTGACCGATGAACATCGCCCCCATTAGGGCTCCGAACACGATGATCCCGGCTACTGCAGCCACCCAGAAGATACGACGTTTGGCGATATTGAGGTCGTAGAGAGGGCTCGGCGCTCTGCGCTGTCGGAGCAGAAAGGCGACACCGGCAGCCAAAGCCACCAGGGTGAGCCCGATCACAAGAGCTTCTTCGTTGGGAACCGGTGCAAAGTTGATCGCGAGGATCAGAGCGGCCACCAATACGACCGACATGATCCCACCAAAGTTGTCGACCGGTTCCGTGGTCTCGTGGACGTGGCTTGGGACGTAGCGGATAGCCATATAGAGCGCTACGGCGGCGAGCGGCAACGTCACCAGGAACACCGATCCCCACCAGAAGCTCTCCAGCAAGGCACCGGCTACGAGCGGACCGAGTGCTGCGATCGCTCCACCAATGCCAGACCACAAGGCGATCGACTTGGTTCGGCCGTTGCCAGTCCAAAGCGCGGTGATGAGAGCGAGAGTTGTTGGGTATGCCATTCCAGCCGAGATGCCTCCGGCCAAGCGGGCGATGAACAGGACATTGTCGGAGGGGGCATATGCCGCCAGCAGACTCGCCGGTACCGCGAGCAACACACCAATGACCAACAAGAGTTTCCGCCCATAGCGGTCACCGACGGCACCGAGATAGAGAACCGAGGCGGCAAGTCCAAGCGAATACCCGACTGCGATCAGGTTGAGAGTGACCTGCGAGGAGTCAAATGCGGCGCCGATCGAGGGGAGGGCAACGTTGGCCACCGACAGGTTGAGGTTGGCTACTGCCGCAACCAAGATCAGCGCGACGAGCACCAGTCCAGCACGGGTCGGAGCCGCCTCTGATGTGGCGGGTTGGTTCACTCCTTGTCCCAGACACAGAGGATTCTGGGAGCAGAGACGCAGGGGTACGACATGAGTCGGGGGAGCCTAGCGAACTCGCGAAGTGGCAATTCCGCGACGTCGTTTCGACTGCCGATGGGCCGACCGATTTCGTTGTGCACCAGGTGGAACCTAAAAAACCAACTGCCGGTCAGTGGGCGAATCCGCCCTTCGAAGCAGGCGGATGCGCCGGCGGGAATTCCGTCAAATGGTCGACTGCCTTCTTCAGGTCTTCGATGAGCAACTTGGCCAGATCCATGTCCAGGCCTTCGCGTACCACTACACGCAGGACCGATACATCGGTCGCGTTCTCCGGCATTGTGTACCCGGGGACCTGCCATCCGCCAGTGCGGAGTTGGTCCGAGACATGGAAGACCGTGAATTTCGAGGGATCCTTGATCCGAAATGCGAGGACCGGGATCGCCGATCCGTCACTGACCACCTCGAAGGGCCCCATCTTGGCGATCTCACCGGAGAGGTAGAGGGCGACGTCACGGAGAGTCTCCATGATTCGCTTGTAACCCTCGTGCCCCAACCGGAGGAAGTTGTAGTACTGACCCACGATCTGATTGCCAGGGCGAGAGAAGTTCAGTGTGAACGTTGGCATGTCCCCACCCAGGTAGTTGACATGGAAGACCAACTCTTCGGGCAGGTCCTCCTCGGAGCGCCAGATGACGAACCCGATGCCGGGATACGTGAGTCCGTACTTGTGGCCCGAAACGTTGATCGACTTGACCTGTGGGAGACGGAAGTCCCACTCGAGATCGGGATGAAGGAACGGAGCGACGAACCCTCCGGAGGCGGCGTCGACGTGGATCGGTATGTCGAGGCCGTGCTCCGCGTTGTAGGCGACGACCCGATCATGAATCTCTTTGATCGGTTCGAATTCACCCGTGTATGTGGTCCCGAGGATGGGTATCACCCCGATCGTGTTCTCGTCGACCCGCTCCATGACGTCATCAGGATCGACCACAAACCGATCATGAGTCATCGGCACATAGCGAGGCTCAACATCCCAATAGCGACAGAACTTCTCCCAGACCACCTGGACATTCGAGCCCATCACCATGTTGGGTCGGTCGTCAGCTCGCTCAGCTGAATCACCACGACGGGCACGCCACCGCCATTTCATGGCGAGCCCGGCCAGCATCACCGCTTCGCTGGACCCGATGGTCGACACCCCGACCGCGTCCCCGCCCGCGGGGGCGTGGAAGAGGTCGGCAACGATGTTGACGCATCGTCGTTCGATCTCGGCGGTCTGGGGGTACTCGTCCTTGTCGATCATGTTCTTGTCGAATGTCTCGGCCATGAGACGTTCGGCTTCCGGTTCCATCCAGGTCGTGACGAATGTCGCCAGATTCAGACGTGAGCTGCCGTCGAGCAGGAGCTCGTCATGAATGTGGCGGTAGACCCCCTCCGGCCGAGCCATCGAGTCGGCCAACCGATGCTTTGGCCTCGGCTCCAGTGAGAATCGGCCGGCGTAGGCCGGGGCGAGGCTGTCGTCATTCGTTACATGTTTGTGGACCATGTGATTCCTTCATGTCGGGGTGGCAACCGCCTTGCCACCCGTGGTCAATTGTGTGGTTGGCGTCCGTTCACGAGCTGTGGTCGGGTTCTTTGACCGTAGCTGAATTCTCAGCTGCGGAAACTCGATCCTTGGCGGCCGCTGCCGCCCACAGATAGGCCACAAGGGCAAGCGCAATGAGAAGGATTGCCAGATTTCCCGGCCCGGTGATGAAGAGAGCGATCAATGCGAGAACCACACCAGCCACCCTCACAAGGTCGTAGTGCTCACTGACCCAGCGCTCGACGTCACCGGTGTCGGATGAGCCGGCATCTGTCCCGTCCTTCTGGGACGCGGCCCGACTTGCATTGGATCTTTCAGCGATGTAGCCAACGATGCCCACCGCCAGCGTGGCGAATATGAGCACACCGGCCCATGTGCGAAGACTGGACAGGAGGTCGGAGACCACTGCCTGGATAGTCGCCGGATTGCCCAGATCATTGAGACCCTCGACGATGGAGGTCTCAACTCGGTTGAGGAGAATCAAGCCGACCACGAAGCCGGCGCCAACGCCAAAGACGAGCTGAAATCCGGTCCGTCTTCGATTTGTTGACAAAATCATGGTCGCTGCACCCAGTGCGAGCGTGAGAATGACCGATACCC
>JBAVIK010000132.1:0-12105 GCA_049686815.1 Acidimicrobiia bacterium
CTTCCAGATCACACTCAAGAGCGACGCGTTCAACGAGGCAGGCCCCGTCGGCTTGGTGACCGTGGAGGATCCACAGGTTGTCGCAATCGGAGACGAAGCACCGCGCTCCGAAACACGAACCACGGCCGATCACCCGCTCGACGACATCACATCTGATCCAGACCCCGATCCTGCGTTCTACGAGCTCTCGGTCGCCGAGGCGGTTGAGTCCGGCCCGAGCGTCATCGTTTTTGGGACCCCCGCCTGGTGCACATCGCAGGCCTGCGGTCCGCTTCTCGACCAGGTGAAAGCGTTGTCGGGTGAATTCCCCGACCTCAACTACGTTCACGTCGAGATCTACGAGGACATCCACGTCCAGTCCTTCGATCAGCTCACTCTCGTCCCGTCGGTCGTCGAATGGGCTTTGCCTGCCGAACCATGGGTGTTTGTGACCGATTCAGCCGGCCGGGTGTCGGCGAGCTTCGAAGGAGTGGCTTCGGAGGCCGAACTCAGGGCGGCATTCGAAGTGGCTTCGAACACCTAGGCACCTATCGGGATCAGATTCGGTGCATGAGAACGCACCCCCAGGGACCCAGTTTCTCCTAGAGCTCGAGCATCGCACTCGAACAGCCGATCGTCCCCATGTTTTCTATCTTTCGAACAAGTTGGGCGGTTGCTTGGATTGTCCGTATGATGCCGAACCGATGGCCTGGCTGCGTCACCGTTTGACTCGCTTGCTCGCCCTGGGTGGCGCTGCACTTCTGCTTACTTCATGTTCGATCATCGAGATCGACTCGCCTTTGACCACCTTTGATCCGGCGGGACCCAACTCACAGCAGATCGACAATCTGTTCTGGCTCGTATTCACAATCGCCACGGTCATCTTCTTCCTGGTCATGGGAGCGTTGATAGTGATCTTGGTTCTGTTTCGCGACCGGGGTAAGAAATCAACTCAGGAGCCGAAACAACTACACGGAAGTCCAAAGCTCGAAGTGGCCTGGACTGTGATACCCGCCCTCATACTTGCCGCGATAGCGGTGCCGACCGTCTCCGGCGTTTTCGAGTTGACCGGATGTGACACCGATTCGATGAAGGTCGACGTGATCGGTCATCAATGGTGGTTCGAGTATCGATATCCCGACTACGAGATCGAAACCGCCAACGTCCTGGTGATCCCGGCCGGAGAGGAAACCTGTCTCGAGATGACCTCGGCTGATGTGATACACAACTATTGGGTTCCGGCTCTGATGGGAAAGCGGTACCTGATTCCCGGCCAGACGACCCTGTTGCGGATGCAGGCTGACGAGCCCGGTGAGTTTTGGGGTCAATGCGCCGAATTCTGTGGGTTGTCACACGCGTTGATGCGGGCCAGGGTGAGAGTCGTTGACCAGACGGACTTCGATCAGTGGGTGGTGGACCAGCAGCAACCTACGCTATTGCCCGCTGACGGAACCCCAGAGTGGGACGGCTACCAGGTGTATGTGAACAAAGGCTGTGTTCAATGTCATACCGTCCGGTTCGATGACGGCGATGCCTCAAATATTGTCCCACTGGACGCATTTCACGGGCCTGACCTCACCCACTTCGCTTCCCGGAACGTGTTTGCCGGGGCGTCACTGCCGGCTTACGGAGAGACCTATGAACATTCTCTTGCCGATTGGCTGGCCAACCCTCCCTATGTGAAGCCAGGTAGCTTCATGCCCAATTTGAGTCTGACCGCACAAGAGATCGCCGACGTGAGCGTCTGGCTGAAGAGCAACAAATGACAGCAACCGCCGAACGACCCCAGAGCACCATCTTCAAACGACCGAGCTCGCACACCGGGCTCTGGTCGTGGGTCACCACCGTCGATCACAAGAGAATCGGCATCATGTACGGGTACGCCGCGTTCTCCTTCTTCATCATTGGCGGGATCGAGGCGCTCCTTCTTCGTGTCCAACTCGCTCAGGCCAATGCAGAGTTCCTCACGGCCGGTGCATACAACGCCCTTTTCACCATGCATGGCACCACGATGGTGTTCCTTTTCATCATGCCGGCATCTGCCGCCTTCATGAACTACCTGATCCCCTTGATGATCGGTGCCCGCGATGTCGCCTTCCCCCGACTGAACGCATTGTCTTGGTGGATCTTCTTCTTCGGTGGCATTTTCTTGTACAGCGCCTTCATTTTCGGGACGTCGCTGGCACCGGTGAGCCCTGAGGGGATCACCGGAAATCTGGCTACAGGTGGTGGACCCGGGACCTTCAACTTCTTGGCCACCACACCCAACGGTGGGTGGTTCGGCTACCAGCCGAATGCCGGGCCGCTCTATTCGCCAGGAACGGCGATGGACTATTGGGCCCTCGGGTTGCAGATCCTTGGGCTGGCCTCATTGATCTCGGCAGTGAACTTCATCGTCACGGTGTTCAACATGAGGGCCAAGGGCATGCGGCTGCTGCGGATGCCCGTTTTCATCTGGATGTCGATGGTGGTCGCGTTTCTCCTGTTGTTCTCGCTGCCGATAATTGCCGTTGCCCTATTCATGGTCACCGGGGACCGTCAGTTCGGGACCGTCTTCTTCCAGAGCGCCGGAGGAGGTGACCCGGTCTTGTGGCAGCACCTGTTCTGGTTGTTTGGCCATCCCGAGGTCTACATCCTCATCCTCCCGGCCATGGGAATCGTTTCCGAGGTACTCCCGGTCTTCTCCAGAAAACCCCTCTTCGGGTATGCCGCGGTGGTGTTCGCTGGTGCAGCTATCGCTTTCCTCGGCTTTGGTGTTTGGGCACATCACATGTTCGCCTCAGGGATAACACCGGTGGCCCAGGCTGCCTTCGGTCTCGCCACGATGACTATTGCAATTCCCACCGGGATCAAGATCTTCAACTGGATGGGGACGATGTGGGGTGGGCGATTGAAGTTTTCGCCGCCGATGTTGTTTGCCATCGGTTTCGTGGCGATGTTCACCATTGGCGGTCTCTCGGGTGTCACCCACGCCGTGGTTCCATCCGACTGGCAGCAGACCGACACGTACTACATCGTTGCTCACTTCCACTATGTGCTGTTCGGTGGAGCGGTGTTCGGGCTCTTCGCCGGCCTCTATTACTGGTTCCCCAAGCTGACCGGGAAGGTGATGAACAATCGTCTCGGCCTAACCCACTTCTGGTTGATGTTCATCGGCTTCAACCTGACCTTTGCGCCGATGCATTGGCTGGGTCTACAGGGGATGGTTCGTCGTACCTGGAAATACGACCCGGTCAACGGTTTTGAGCCCTGGAATCTCGCGGTGAGCATCGGCGCATTCATCATTGCCCTATCGATCCTGGTCTTCATGTACAACTGGTATCGCAGCCGGCGTCATGGTGAAGACTCCGGTCTCGACCCCTGGGACGCACGGACCATCGAGTGGTCGATCCCCAACCCGACCCCGGAGTACAACTTTGCCCGCCCGCCGGTGATTACCAGACTCGACGAGTTCTGGCACATGAAATATGACGAAGACGAGGAAGGCAGACCCGTTCGAAAGCCGGACGCCGACGAACTGATCGAACGACTCGACTACGAGGGTCGCAATCCGGCCGAGGAGATCCATCTCCCCAACCCGTCCTATTTCCCGTTTGTGATGGCGATGGGTCTCCCGATGATGTTCTACGGGGTGATCTATCACACCACAGCATGGGGGAAGGCATTGATCCTTCTTGGGGCGATCGTTGCGTTGGCATCCTTGATCGGATGGGGGCTGGAGCCACTCGAGGAGCCTCATGATCCCCACCACGACGTTGACGACGTTGAGGAAGTGCCTGCCGAATTGACTGCGGGGGAGGCCGACGGCGATGTCTGATTTGGCCCACGACGCCCCTTCGGCTGATGCTGCAAGCAATACAGAAGCGCTCGCTTCCGCTGCCGTTGCCCATCACGAGGAACATGAATCGACCGGGATCGACAACCGCAAGCTCGGCATGTGGATCTTCCTCAGTTCGGAGTTCCTGTTCTTTGGAGCGCTGATCTCCAACTACCTCCTGTATTCGAGACGCCCCGGCTTCTCGGGGACCTATCCCGCCCAGGTTTACGACATTCCATTTACTTCGGTCAGCTCCTTCGTCTTGCTGATGAGCTCACTGACCATGGTTCTCGCCCACTACGCGCTGACTCGTGATGACCAGAACGGAGCAAGGACCTGGTTGTTCGCCACGGCGGCATTGGGAGCTGTGTTCCTCGGGGGTCAGGTGTTTGAATTCACCGAGTTCGTGGTCCACGCCGACATGACGCTTTCGACGAACCCCGCTTCGTCAGCCTTCTATGTCCTGACAGGCTTCCACGGAACACACGTCGCCATCGGCGTGATCATGTTGTTATCGCTGTGGGGCATCTCGAGACGCCAGGGAGCGTTGTCTGAGAAACACGGCATGAATCTCGAACTCGTCGGGCTCTATTGGCACTTCGTGGACATCATCTGGATCGTGATCTTCACGGTTGTCTACCTACTCTCGGATCATCCGGCATGAGCACCGAGCACCACCATCACGACGACGAGCACCCGAATCCGGCGCAGTACTGGAAGATCGCGGCCCTCCTCGCCACTCTGACCGCAATCGAGGTGGCCCTCTTCTACATCGACAACGCCCTCGACTTGCGGGTCTTCAATGCCATAGCGCTGCTCGGTCTTTCGCTTCTCAAGTTCATCATCGTCATCGGTTGGTTCATGCACCTGCGGTTCGAAAAGCCGATCCTCTCCCGTTTCTTCACAGCGGGTTTCGTATTGGCGATGGGCCTGTATCTGGTTGTCTTGGCCTCGCTCGGGGTCGTCGCCATAAGGAGCTGACGTGATACCGGCCTGGCATCCCCACTATGACCTGTGGGCCCTGGTCTTCATCCTCGGATTCGGCTACTGGTACGCCAACATTCGCATTCGGCCTCACCTGGCGCCCGGGGCGCCCGGGCCGACACGACGCCAGTGGTGGCAGTGGTACCTCGCTCTGGCATTCATGTGGCTCGTCTCGGGGTGGCCGATCCACGACATTGGGGAGCAATCGTTGTTCACCGTGCACATGTTCGAGCACATGATGCTGAGTTTGGCTGTACCGCCTCTGCTGCTGATGGGGACTCCCCGGTGGCTTGCCGACGCCACCCTTGGCCACCCCAAAGTGGTTCCATGGCTCCGCCCTCTGTCTCGGGCCGTGCCCGCTTTCGTCATCTTCAACACAACCTTCATCTTCATCCACACGCCTGACGTGGTCGAGATGATGCTCACCCAGCCCCTCGCTCATTTCGGCATGCACGCCCTTCTCTTCTTCTCGGCAGTCCTGATGTGGATGCCTGTGCTCTCACCCACTCTCGCGATTCCCAAGCTGAACAGGCCGATGCAAATGCTCTATCTCTTTTTACAGTCGCTGCTTCCCACAATCCCCGCCTCCTTTCTCACCTTCTCCACCGCCCCGATCTACCCGATCTACGGTCAGGCCGCCCTGGACTTCGGGATCACGCCTTTGGCGGATCAGACGATTTCCGGCATCCTGATGAAGCTCGGGGGCGGCTTTCTGATCTGGATCACCGTCGCCGTCATCTGGTTCCGGTGGACCACTGAGGAGCGCCAATGGGAAGCGCTGGATGTCCGCACACCGGTCACGTAGTGGGCGAGTCCGGAAGATCACAATGAGCACTCTCGAGTCCGGTCGATTCTTCCTCCCTGGACCCACTGAGGTACATCCCGACGTCGCCGCAGCTCAAACGGGCGAGATGATCGGGCACCGGGGCCCGGCGATCCAGGATCTAATCGCCCGGATCGATGCCGGGCTGAAACCGGTCTTTCAGACGTCGCGCCCGGTCATCGTGTCCACCTCCTCTGCCACCGGTTTGATGGAGGCCGCCATCCGGAACGGGGTACTCGGAGGGGCGGTGTTGAGTTTGGTCAACGGGGCTTTCTCCGGTCGTTTCGCTGAGATCGGCCGAAGCTGCGGTTTCGATGTCGACGTCTGGGAGGTTCCGTGGGGTGAGGTCCATTCCCCAGCAGAGCTCGCCGACCGTCTCGGGGCCGCCCGATATGATGCCGTCACGCTTTCGCAGTCGGAGACATCGACCGGCGCTCTCCAGGGTCTCGAGGCGATCGCCGCTGTTGTCTCTGAACACGACGACACCCTGCTCCTTGTGGATTCGGTCACCGGTATCGGCGGTGTCGAGACGTATCCTGACCTGTGGGGCATCGACTTCATTCTGACCGGCTCTCAGAAGGCGCTTGCCCTTCCCCCCGGTCTTGCCTTCGGAGTGGCCTCAGAAGCCATGCTGGAGAGGTCGAGGGAAGCGGAGGGGCGGGGTTGGTACTTCGCACTCGACCGCCTGTTTGATCAGCTCAAGTCGAATCAAACACCCGCTACACCGGCAATATCACTGCTCTACGCACTCGATGTCCAGTTGAAGAGGATCTCCGAGGAGGGGATGGCTGCCCGTTGGGCCCGTCACTTGGATATGCAGCGTCGCACTTTCGACTGGGTGGGAGAAATGAGGTCGAACGGCGTCGATATCGATGTGTTTGCCTCAGAAGGGCATAGGTCGCCCACGGTGACATGCGTTGTAACACCGGGCGGATCGGGTGCATCTGAGGTCGTCGCTGCCGTTAGTGCCCAGGGTTGGGTGGTTGGTGGGGGTTATGGAAAGTTGAAGGATTCCACCATTCGCATTGGGCACATGGGTGATCACACCGTGGACGAACTCGACGGGTTGTTGGAAGTCGTCGCAGGTGCAATCGGATGAGCATCGTCGTTGTGGCAACGGATCGCATATCGGAATCAGGTCTTGGCCCACTGTTGGAGGACGATCGATTTTTGGTTCATCGGATCGACGACTCCACCAGTTCTGAGTTTGAGAATGCTTTTCAGGAGGCCAGAGGCCTGATCGTCCGCAGTGCTACTCGTGTGACACCAGAGATGATGGATATGGCGACGGCGCTTGAAGGCATTGGCCGGGCTGGGGTGGGCGTGGACAACATCGACATTGGCGCCGCTACTCAGCGGGGAATTGCGGTCTTCAACGCGCCAACCGGCAATTCCAATGCGGCAGTCGAGCTCACCATGGCCCTTTTGTTATCACTGGCAAGACGGGTCAGTGCTGCTGATCGATCTGTCAGGGAGGGGCACTGGGATCGTTCTCGTTTTCAAGGTGTGGAACTGCGTGGCCGGACCTTGGGTCTGATTGGCGCCGGCAACATCGGCGGGGAGGTTGCGAGATTGAGTCAGGCGTTCGGGATGAAGGTGCTGGTCTACGACCCATACCTGAGTGATGAGCGGGCGGCTGCGCTGGGAGTGGCTCTGGTCGACCTGGGATGGGTGCTGGAGACTGCCGATGTGATTTCGCTGCACGTGCCACTCACCGAAGAGACGAGGGGGCTCATTGACGCGTCTGCGATTGAGAAGATGAAGAAGACCTGCTTTCTCCTCAACGCTTCTCGAGGCGGGGTTGTCGACGAGGACGCAATCGCTGCGGCTCTACATGATGGGCGAATCGCCGGTGCGGCTCTCGATGTCTACGAGTCGGAGCCTCTCCCGTTGGAGAGTCCGCTGCGGTTGGCGCCAAATCTGGTTCTCACCCCCCATCTCGGGGCTTCGACCGATGAGGCACAGATCGGAGTGGCTTTTGAGGTATCGGAGAAATTGAAGCGGATGTTGACCGACGGCGATCGCTCCACCGCGATCAACGGTGCCGAGCTGACCTAGATCGTCAGAACGACCGCGGTGCCCTCTTCGGGGCTCGCTTCCCCCTCGTGGCCGCTTTCGCCGGTATAGAACAAGACGGCGAGGATGATCAGGAGGACGGCTCCGAGCCCGACGGCTGCCCAAACGAAATCACCGAGGGTGATCTTCATTTGCGGTTTGCTGCCGGCGAGAGCAGCGAATCCCAGTATGCCGCCTGCGGTGAGAATTGCCACGATCGCAGCGCCGCCGCCCGCAAGCTCGTTCGATCGGATGAGTGTGTAGCCAAACGGGAGGACAAGGAGTACCAATAGCAGCAGTGCGGCCATTGGAACGCCGATGGCATTTCTCAACCGACCCCGCATCGCTGTGACCTCGCCCTCTGCGTCTGCTCCAACCGCAACCGGCGTTCCGATGAGTTGAGGTAGTGCCGCTGTGAGAGCCCCCAGGACCGCTCCGCCGGCAATCATGATGGTCAGAGTGGGGAGAATGGGGAGTTGGACCAAACCGTCACTTCCTTCGATGGGCGTGCCAACCGCGGAGGTGAGCACCACTCCGGCGACCACGCCGAGTACCAAGCCGAGCAAAATGCCGATCCAAACCGTTGAGGCTTTCGAGTTGGAGAGTTGCATCGAGGGGTTCGCCCAAGAGGCCCCAGCCCGTGAGAAGCCCGCGACGATGGCACCGAACAAAACACTCACCAGGGCCACGCCAATCACGACACCCTGTGAGCTCACTTGGACAATCGGGCCCGAGTCGGGGACAACAGCGGCGGTGTCAGCCCAGAAGGCAGATGCAATGAAAAACGCGATGAGCCCCAAAGCGGCTCCCGCCCATGCCCCGATGCGAGTTGCCGTCTTCAGTCGATGGCCAAAGGCCGCTGGTTCGAGCGGAATCTCAGGCTCGGGTACTGGTGACAGCGTTTGCTCGACTTCAACCGCATCGAGGGGAGGCTCCATCACCGCCACCGCGACAGGTTTGTCATCCTCGACCACCTCGATGGGCTCGACTTCGACAGCTGCCGTGGGCTCCGGTGTGGATGTGGAGACGACCGGGGCACCACCTGCCCACGCAGAGAGAATCTCGTCGACAGTGGAACCGGTTTCCGCGGCGCGGGCAGCAGCAGAGCGTTCGACCAACGAGGCCGGTGTGCCCAGTGCCGCTGCTGCCGATTCGAGAAGATCGCTCACGGACCGGCACTTTAGCTCGCCGTCCGGTGCGGGAATATCCACAGTGTCCGCAGAGAGTTAGCCTTCATCGTCATGCTCGGGGCAATCAGCTATCCACCAATTCCGATCTTCGATGTTGGGCCTTTCGTCTTCTCGTTGCACGGCCTGTTCGCGGCGATCGGGTTTGTCCTCGGGGCGATTCTCGCCACCCATCAGCTTCGCAAGCGGGGCTTTGACACCATCAAATACCAGTCGGCACTCACCTGGGGGCTGGTCGGAGCACTGATTGGGGCGAGATATCTGACCGCACCGGCCGCCATCATCAATGGCACACCGGTCCTCGACGCGCTCAATCCGATATCGGGGAGCTTTTCCATCATGGGTGGTTTTGTTGGTGGCATCGTTTTCGGTGCGTGGCGGATGCGTCAGGTCGAGTTGGCCGTCTGGCCGACACTGGATATGTCCGCGTTTGGTCTGGCATTGGGCACCATCGTGGGGCGTGTCGGCGATCTGGCCATTGTTGAGCACCTCGGCAATGTGACCAACGTTCTGTGGGGGTTTGGGGTGAAGCCGGGTTATGACCTGGCACCGCAGCATGACGGTCTCGAGTGCATCGACGGAGCCGACTTGATCGATGGGCTCTGCCCGTACCCTGGAGATACCAGCTTGGCCGGCATCTATCACCACGTTGCCGCCTATGACCTCATCGGGGCAGCGATCTTGTTGGGTGCTCTATATTTCATGTACCGGCGGTTCCGCCTCCACTACGGGCAGTTGTTCTTCATCTGGGTTGCTTGGTACGGCTTTCAGCGTTTCATTCTCGATTTCATGCGCTTTGGCATGGGTGATGCTGAAATTGGCAACTTCACCTGGAATCAGCTCAGTGGGTTGGCAGCCGGAATCGGTGGATTGGTTCTCGTCTGGATCATGGGTCGCAAACAGCCGATTGTCAGCCCTGACGAGGACGAGATACGCGGGGCAAACTTGGAGGGTCTAGCACCCAGAGTCGTCTAGCCGACGTTCCTCTCGTCTCTCCAGCCGAGCCAATCGACAACCGGGGCCAGGTCATAACCGCCTTGGCCGTCAATGCCCAACGTTATGAAGGTCGCTCCAGCCTCGACAAGAGCATCACCTGACTCAGGTCTCTCCGGCTTTGCGCCCACGCTTCTCTCGATCTCCGACGGGTCCCGGCCGATGTCAGCGCAGTGAGCATCGAGGACCTGATTCTTGTGTTTGATGACATCGGCCGTGCCGAACCCATGCCAGATCTGGGCGTATTCGGCGGTGTAGCGCAGAGTCTTCTTCTCACCCCCACCGCCGATGAGAATCGGGATGTCCCGGGTTGGCGCGGGGTTGAGATTCTCCCAGCGTGACTTGATTCGAGGAAGAGCCTCACGAAGGTCGGCGAGTCGTTTGCCCGGCGTCGCAAAATCGTAACCGTATTCGTCGTAATCCCGCTGAAACCATCCTGCGCCGATGCCAAAGATCAACCGCCCATTGGAAATGTGATCCACTGTGCGCGCCATGTCTGCGAGCAGATCCGGGTTTCGATAGCTGTTGCAGGTGACGAGCGCTCCGAACTCGACGCGTTCTGTCACTTCGGCCCATGCCCCCAACATGGTCCAGCATTCGAAGTGTTGGCCGTCTGGCGGCCCGAACAATGGGTAGAAGTGGTCCCAGTTGAAGATGGCGTCCACACCCATCTCCTCGGCTTCCACCGCGGCCTTGCGGATGGTCTTCATGTCGACGTGCTGCTGGGCCAGACCCACGCCAATTCGTATTGGATGCGTCATTTCACTCTCCGGTGTTCTTATGACCGGAGACCATAGATGTTCTCAGGTGACCTCTATTCCGTACATCGAGTCGACGATGAGTGCGTCGACGACGGCCATTAGGGCTTCTTGGACCGAGGCCCCACCGGAGATCGAATCGTTGTAGGTGGCGAGTTGACGGTGTGCACTCGTACCATTTCGGACGATGTCCCGGGCGTGGCGAAGCTCTTCCCGGACATCGAACTCGATGGCATCTTGGGCTAGAACCTCGATGAATTCCTCCACCAGATCCGCCATCGAAACCAGTTCGCCCTTGCCGAAGTCGACAAGCGAGCCGTCGGTTCCGTAGCGCTGGGCTCGCCAAATGTTCTCTTCGATGATGCCCGGTGGGTAGATCCTCCACCGTTGGTTGTTGCGCCGGAGCCGGTAGAGCATCCCCAGCATGCATTGATAGATGGCAGCAACCGTCATGGCGTCTTCGAGTCGGGTGCAGACTTCGCTCACTCGCATTTCCAATGTCGGGAAGTTTGATGAGGGCCTGATGTCCCACCACAGCTTGGTTGCGTCTTCGATCAAACCGGCCTTCACGAGGATGTCGACGTGACGCTGATATTCACCCCACGAGTCGAATTCCTCAGGGATGCCTGTTCGAGGCAAGTTCTGAAACACAGTGAGGCGATATGCGAGCAAGCCAGTTGGCACACCATCCCAAAAAGGCGACGAGGTGCTCAATGCGAGGAGGTGCGGGAGCATGTACTTGACCTGGTTCATCAAGTCGATTCGCAGATCCGGGTCCTCGATTCCGACGTGGACATGCATCCCGCAGATCACGAGTTGGCGAGCGACCTGCTGGTAGTCCTCGGCGAGTCGCAGATAGCGCGGATCTTGTGTCGTCTCCTGCGACGCCCAGTCGGCAAACGGGTGTGTCGAGGACGCGATCAGGGCCCCGCCGTACTTGCTGACGATTCTCGATAGCTCGCGTCGCATGTCCGCCAGTTCGTCGTGAGCGTCGGAGATCTTGGTGCAGACCTCGGTCCTCACCTCGATCTGTGCCTGGAGAAATTCGTGTGTTGCGCGGGATCCGACAACTTCGTTGATTTCGTCCCACATCTGCGGAGGTGGGGTCTGAATGAGGTCTCTCGTCTCACGGTCGACGACGAGATACTCCTCTTCGACTCCAACGGTGAAGGCCGGACGTTCCATGATCGGGGAACCTATCGCAGTGTCATCGTCCGCGTCGACGGCGGCCGGATTCTGTGTCGGGCCCGCGGGTTGGAGGCTTTGATCGGGGTGTGGCTCAGGGGCGTCGGAACGCCGAGCGGGCAAGGTCGACTGGCTCTTTGACATGGCATCCCGGCAGATGGTCGTTGACCAGGCCCATCGCCTGCATGAAGGCGTAGACGGTGGTCGGACCAAGCCAGGTGAAGCCTTGTTGTTTGAGAGCGCTGGCCAGGGCTTCCGATTCGGGGGTTGTCGCCGCCTGTAGTGACGGTCCCGGCGGTTCGAAGCTCCAGACAAAGCTCGCCA
>JBAVIK010000133.1:0-2665 GCA_049686815.1 Acidimicrobiia bacterium
GGCGTCGCCCGATTCGTGAGCCAGGTTAGGACTGCATACGCGACCATTCCGAGAAGAGCCAGTCCCACCACTGCCGGAATTGTTCTTTCCCAGAGGCCGAACATTCTTGAGGCGATGAGGACAACGACCACATGGCTGGCAATTACGACCGTTCTGCCCAGGCCCTGGGTTCTGGCTCCCATCGCCGGCAACATGACGAGAATGCCGGCGCAGGCCAGGCCACCAGCTATCGACGCAGGGCGCTCGGCGCCTCCGCTGACGACGATGGAGACGATGACCCCGGAGAGTGCGAGAGCTCCCGAGAACGATATGCGCGAGCGAAGTGGCTCGATCGTCGCAATGGCCAAAGGGATCGAGGCGCCAAGAAAGACCCGAGCCGCATCCGTGTCTGGCACGGTCGCCCATATGCCTCCAGCGGTGATGAAAACCAGCAAACCCAGCAGATTGCTCTGCGGCAGTGCTTGCCAGCCTTTCAACGCCCAACCCAGGCCAACCACGGCCAGCGGCACGCCGACCTCGATCCAAACTGACTCCAGCTTCGGCGTCCCCCGGGGAATCGCAATCGCACCCAAAGCTACGATGACCCAACCTACATAGCTGAGAACCGGCGTTGTCTTGTACCTGTCCGCAACCCAGCCACCGATCGCCAGCAGGGTCACGCCAAACGACAGAACGAGCCGCTGTTCGAAAGCAACATTGATGCCCACCATCGTCGATGCTGCGAGTAGGAGTCCCCAGTGTGTTCGAAGCCGAGATGGGACTGCAATCACGGCGACAAGTGCTACGGCACCGATTGCTATACCAGCGATGAATTCGCGGCCGGTGACGAGGTCGATCACTGTTGTGAGTTCGGATGGCACGGGATGAATCTAAGACCGTGCACGTCGCTAGTTGATGACCTCCCCTGTCATTCAGCCAGCCAGCTCGCGAAACGTCCTGCTTCGATTCAGCAGCTCGTCATAGGTGCCGGCATCCACAATTTGCCCCGCATCCAGCAGCACAATCCGATCACAGTTCTGGACGGTGGAGATCCGGTGGGCAACCGTTATCAGAGTTCGGTTGCCGCGCAGGGCTTCGAGAGCTTGCAGGAATTCAGTCTCGGTGCGAGTGTCGAGCGACGCCGTTCCCTCGTCGAGAATCACCACTTGAGGATCGCGGTAGAGCGCCCTCGCGATTGCCACGCGTTGACGCTGGCCGCCGCTGAGTCGGACACCTCTCTCGCCAACCACGGTCTCGATGCCATCCGGCAGAGTTCCGACAAATTCGCCAAGTTGTGCCAGGTGAACTGAGCTCAGAACTCTGTCGAGTTCGATTTGGTCAGGGGCGACGCCAAAAGCGACATTTCGCTTGAGACTCTCGTCCCGCAGATTTATCGACTGAGGCACAAATCCGACAATCCGCTGCCATGACCGGCGGACGTCAGCTAAATCCTCGCCGTCACAACGGATGTGACCTTCCGAAGGTTCGATCAAACCAAGAATCAGGTCGAGAAGAGACGACTTGCCAGCTCCTGTCGGCCCAACGATTCCTAGCGACATTCCCTTCTTGATTCTCAAATCCAGGTGAGCAAAGACGGGCGTGCCGTCGGGGTATGAGAACTTGACGGCGTCCAGAACGAATTCGCGCTCGAATTGCAGGGTGTCTGACTCGTCGTCCGGCACATTGGGTGGGTAGCCCTCTACCAGCTCGAGTTCACCGACGAGTATGTCGGCTGCAGCTTGACCAAATCGAAGCCGGTTTATCGCTCCCGTGATGGACGACATCGCCGGCATCATCCGTAGGCCCGCATAGGCAAAAAGGGCGAGGAGGGGAAGAGCGATCGCGGTGGTTGATCCGGACCCAAGCGCCAAGAATGCAACGACCACCAGTACAAGAGCTGTTTCGATAAACAGCGAAGGAACCCGGGCAATCGGCGGCTGCAGATAGCGGGCACGTGCCAGCCGACGGCGTGTTTCAGCGTATTCGCTCATGAATGGCTTCTCTTTGCCGAACGCCTTGATATCGCGAATTCCATGAAGGCTCTGCTGAGCTGATCCGAGGGAATCCTTGAGCGCAGTTTGACTGGATTCACCCAACCGGCGAAGCGCCGGTCTAACCATCCGAAGCACTATGACGGTTGTCGGGACGAGAGCCGCAATGAGGATCAGAGTGGTCTGCGGCGCCGCCACCAGAAGGAGGGTTGCCAAGAACGCCAGCAGAATCGACTGGATGATGATGTTGGTGATTGGCGTTATGAAGTTGAGCACCGTTTCGTCGGCGGAGATATTTGAGTTGCGAAGAAGTTCGGCGCTGTTTCGCGTGGTGTGCACCAGATATGGCATGTTTATGTAGCCCTTGTAGAGGCGATCAGCCAATCGATAGCCCGTGTTCTGAGCTACCCGAGCCTGCGCATATGTGCGTGCAATTTCAAGCAATGCTTTCACGACGAAAATGACGGCGATGGAGACTCCCAGAACCCGGAGCCGATCCTCCGACGAGAGTGAATCGAAGGCACCGCCCGGATTGCCGATGATCGGCAGCTCCATCGCAGGCTGGGACGGGTCGCTCAACGTATCCACAAGGAGCGCCACGGACGCCGCGGCCAGCGTTTCGGCCCCGGCTACGGCAACCCCCAAGCCGGCGACGACGAGCCACTTCATTCTCTGGCCAGATGGCACGAGGATGC
>JBAVIK010000134.1:0-2465 GCA_049686815.1 Acidimicrobiia bacterium
GCCCATGTGTCCTCGCACCGCAACGTGGAGCGGCACCAGACCGTCCGCCCCAGAGCGCCTTGCCTTCTCCAGCTGGGCAAATCGATAGAGCATGCCGAGGTCGACGTAGTGAGGGTCGGGTTCAGGCACCTTCCTGGAGCGAAGCTCGGCGTCATTGGCGTCTTTTCCGACAACGAACTTCTCGAGTTCGATCGGCGGCCCTTCACCGCTCGGATCTGTGAATACAACTGTTTTAGGCAATTGACTTCTCCTTTGATTGATATTCAGAGACTTTGACCCACCAACCATCCATGCCAGAAATGGCGAGACTGCGTCTTAGGGCACTTCGCGTGCCGTCGATCATCGCTGCCGCGAGACTCTCGGGCTTCTCGACCACTTCGTGGCGTTGGTAGGCCTCGTCGACGGTGTGATCGCCGATACCGATTCCGATGACTGTCGTCCCGGTTGCCTCGACCGCGGCGACCGACTTGGACAGAGATTCGACCGACCCTCTGGTCATGCCGTCGGCGAGAACCATCAGAAGCCGGGTATCGGCGCCGAGCCGACCCATACGCTCAGCGGCGTGGATCACGTTGAATTCGTCGACGTTGGCAGCTTTCTCGAACATCGAGATAGGTGGAGCGTTGTCCGGGTCGCGTCTGGCGAGGGCCGCCGCGGTCCGAGGGTCCCTGGCGGTGAGAAAGAGACCGGCGAGGGTCGGTTGCGCCTCGCGCCACCGTCTGTCGAAGGGTTTGATCAGGTAGTGGTTGACGGTCGTAGTCAGTCGATCCGCCGCAGTGCCCTGGGTTCTTCGCAGCCCGGCGGTGGCTCCGGACCTTGCCCGCCGGTAGCTGTTCTCGGTGTCGTCAGGACGAGCTGCGAAGCCCCGATTGAACAATGCGACCTCGAAGTCGATCTGTAGCTCATCACAAAGACGCGCCATGGTCCATGCGCCGAGCAGTGCGGCTGACATGGCCCAGGTCGTGCCCGGCCCTCGGGTGCGTCCCGGGCTCAGCATCGAGGCCGAAGCATCGACCAAGAGGGAGACTGCATATCGGCGGCGTGTTCTGGAGGCTCTCCGCTCGTAGAGCCGCTGGTAGAGACCGGCGCCGATGAACAACGCGGCATGAGGCGACACATCCCCCTGGTCGAAGCCAGATCGAAGACCTCTTCTCTGGTTGGCCGCGAAGAGAGGAAAAAGCTCTCCCGATACTTTGCGCTGGGCGACGTCCCACCGTTTCGCGGTGCTTTCGATCGCTTCCAGCCCTTGCGGGCCAAATGCTGAGAAACTGGCTGGGATCGGCGTCACCAGCAGCTTTCCTCCTTGACCGGTGGGGAGGTAGACGTCGGGGGCCTGGCTAACTCTGAGCAGTTGATCGGTCGACTCCTCGCCGGCGAGCTCTGATGCACCCTTCTGATCGGATAGGCCGGACCGGGAGTCAGCTGATCGTCGGGTGTCCTGGTAGGAGTCGGCGTCCGCAACGATGGGGGAGACCATCCGAACGGTGTCCACTCCCTGTGCTGCCTTCTCGGCGTCGTTCTCCTGGGCCAGCTTGCGTTGAGCGTTGGTAGAGGAAGCCGGAACTTCAGTGATCAATCCGTTGGCCCTGGCGATCGCTTCCAATTCCAACGCCAGCTGAGCCACATACCAGGGGTCCTCGGTCTCGGCTGCCATCTGGCAGTGCCCGGCGGCGTCGTCAAGTGCCACCGCGGCGCGCGCCTCGAAACGTTTCTCCAAAATCTCGCGCTCGACGTAGCCACCCGTCAGCAGGAAGCAGCCCAATACGAATTGGCTCAGTGCGCCCGACTTGGAGATGGCCTGTCCAAGCGAAGATAAGTAGAGGTCTTCGAGCACGGAGCGAGCACCCGGGTACGAGGCCAGGCCCTGTATCTCTTGCCTGGCGTCTTCGAGACTGAAGAACAGCACCTCGGCTACCGGCTTCTCGGTGCGCTCCAGGGCCGTGAGGAGATCGACCTCGACTCCGTCGTTGACGTCGCCATCGATCGGCCAGTCCTCGGGGAGCTCTCTCACCTCGTCGAGATTCGTGGAGACCAGGTGCATCACTTCGTGGAGTGCCGAGGCGAGGGCCACCTCATCAGGCGTGACCGGAGCATTCCGATGGTACGCAGCCTGAAAAATACGAGGGTCGCATACGATCTCGTCGTCTGAGGCTTTGGCCTCAGGGCCGAGACGAACTCTCAGATTGGGATTGTCCGAGAGACTGCGAGCGAGTCTCGTGACCGCCGGTGCGACACGCTGATATCGGCTGACTACGGCCTCGATTGCCTGGTCTTCGGGACCTATCAGGTCGGCGAGGAATGTCTGATCACGTCCGCGCATAAGCCGTCCATTGTCTCACGCGTTGTCAAGCCGGGTGACTCTCGAATTTGAGTCGCGCCTCGGAGTGGATCGGAACCTCGAATGTGCGCACACGATCATCGAGTCCCTTCAGTGCGATCGGACCCTGTCGGAGGCAGTCCCGCTC
>JBAVIK010000135.1:0-6030 GCA_049686815.1 Acidimicrobiia bacterium
GCCCTAGGGGCGACTTACAACTCGGTGCTCTATTCGGAGCCGTGCCCTTCGGATGCGCCCCTGGATGTCGTGAGCGTTGGGCACTTCCACGACACGACGCATGCGATCAGCGATGCTCTGTCGAGCATCGAGGCATGGGCCAAGCACAACGGTTGCGCTCCGATCCCCACCGACTCCCCGGCCGCAGACCGCGTCACTCTGACGGCATTTGAAGGGTGTGGTGCGAACGCCGAGGTGAGGATGTACGTCCACGACATTGGATGGAGGGGCGACGCGGACGAACGCCAGATCTGGGAGTTCTTCACCTCCAACAGCTGAACGTCTCGCGATGGGAACCGGCACCGCGGTTTACGACGTCTAAACGCTGGACAAGCCAATCGTCCGGTTATGACCCTCTGTTTTTCCCAACCACGCAGCGTCTCAGTACGCCCTGACCGCCCACTCGATGGGTCGGTGCACTGATGCGAATCCTGGTGGTCGAGGACGAGCGTGACCTGGCGTCGGCGATTGCCGACAGCCTGCGACGCGACGGATACGCCACCGACATCGCCCCCACGGCGTCAGCGGCCGTAGAGCTCGCTTCGGTCAACTCCTATGACTTGGTCTGTCTTGATCTGAATCTGCCTGATGGCGACGGTCTTGACGTTTGTCGTCAGGTGGCCGAAGGGACGATCCACTCTTTCGACCCCGGTCCGCCCCCCAAAGTCATCATGCTGACGGCGCGGGGGAGCGTGGACGATCGGATCCGCGGTTTGGATCACGGTGCCGATGACTACCTCGCAAAACCCTTCTCTCTGGGGGAGCTTGGTGCGCGGGTGCGGGCCGTCCTGCGTCGCGACACGACAACTGGCACAGCCCTGATCACTTGTGGCGGAATTGAAATGGACACGTCCCGCCATGAAGTGTTGTTCGACGGCGAGAAGGTCTCGCTGACAGTGAAGGAGTTCGCCCTTCTTCGTTGGTTCTTGCTTCATCCCGACGAGGTGCACAGCAGCGAGCGACTTCTCGAGCACGTCTGGGATGCTCATGCTGATCCCTTCACCAACACAGTCCGGATGACACTCTCGAATCTGAGACGGAAGCTGGCGTCTGTCAACGCTTCCCAGCCGATAGTCACCATCCCTGGCAGGGGATACGTGTTGCGATCGGACCAATGAGCCGTTCAACGATGTTTCAGGGCCTCACATCTCGAGCACGTTTCGCCTTTGTTCTCGCTCTCCCAGCGTTGCTGGTGGTTGTTGTGGCCGTCGTCGCCACGCTGATTGCTCTCTCCAATCTCGACCCCTTCGAGTCTGGAGCCCAGGCGGGTCTCGCCCGCATTGGTGACGCGATCGCCCTGGTGATCGTCACCGCCCAGCCTGACTCGGTGACCTCACCGACAAGAGATCTGGTGATGAACTGGGGTCTTGTAGTCCCACTGTTGGCGATGATTCCAGCGGGCGGAGCTGCCTGGTATCTCGCTGGCAGGGTTCAGCAGAAGGTCGATCGGGCCGCGGCCGACGCCCTAAACGCCGAAGAGGAGCGAAACAACCGCCTTCAAGAAGTGATTCATGAGCTCCGCACTCCGCTCGCAGTGATGGGCACCAACCTCGAGCTCGCCGGGTATGGAGCTGACGGGGCAGAGGGATACATCGAAGCGGCCCGTCGAGCGGCGGATCGAATGGCTCGGACTGTGGACGATCTCGCGGGGCACGGGGGCCTCTCCGTCGAGACCGCAGCAGGTCCGTTCAGCCTCGCTGACATCGCGGGGATGGCCGTGGCCGAGCATGCCGGACCCGGCAAGGCGCGTGGTCTCAGGGTGATCATGAAGGGCACGACGGAAACGATGGTGCCCAACACCGATCCTGCTGCGTTACGTACGGCAATCGGGAACTTCCTGAGCAATGCCGTTCGTCTGGCTCCTCGAGGCTCCATGGTGGGTGTCGATTGGGGTGAATACGCAGGTTGGGCTTGGATCGCCGTCAGCGATGAGGGCCCCGGCTTGGCCGAGCAACTCCATGCCAGAGTCTTCGAACGCGGTTGGCAGGGCCCACATGACCGCGACCGCGGGAGCGAATCTGGGCTCGGTCTGACCATTGCCCGGCAACTCACAGAGGCCCAGGGTGGGCTGGTGACTCTCGATTCCGATGAAGGCGGTGGAACCAGTCTGGCGATTTGGCTGCCACTCGAGGTGGGCGCCAACGAGTCAGACGTGATCGCCGTCGATCGGGTTCATCCGACGCTCCGTCCGTGGTTCGCTGGGGCCTCGACCACTTGACAGGCGCTTTAAACGCCGTCCCATACGTTGCGGCTGTTGTTCCCAACGGAGGTTCAGTTGACGCAGCTCGATTCCAAGCCAGGCGACGTGCAATCGCGCCGTCGAACCTGGCGAGACTTGCCGGCATCGCCACCTATCGGCGATGTGAGCGTTCTCGAAGACACCACGGTCCTCGAACCGACACCCGCGCCGCCCAGGCCCGATCAGGCTCCTGATGAGGGCCGGCCAGCCACGAGCAGGCGACGCTCTGTGGTTTTTGGACTGGTTGCCATTGGGATCCTGCTCGCCGCAGGCGGCCTCTGGCAATGGCAGCGTGACCAGACTGTCACCACCCCAACCGTCGCAGCGACCGAGGCAGAGACCGGAAGCCCTGCGGCCGTAGCTGCCGCCCTCGGCCCTGCGGTCGTGCACATCGAGGTTCTCGGAGGCCTCCAAGGTGGTGGCGTGGGCTCAGGTGTCATCTATGACGCGTCAGGTCTGATTCTGACTGCCCACCATGTGGTCGCTGCAGCCGACGAAGTGACGATTCGGACCGCAGATGAACGGGAGTTCAACGGTCGCGTCGTTGCTCGGGCGCCCGAACGCGATCTGGCGATCGTCGCTATCGACGATCCCAGCGACCTCGTCGCCGCGACCATTGCTGAACCCGGGACTGTAGAAGTGGGCGAGCCGGCAATTGCCTTGGGAAGTCCCTTTGGGTTTCAACAGTCGGTTACGGCCGGGATCATCTCCGGACTCGACCGGGAGTTGGAGACACCGATGGGCACCCTGTTCGGCTTGATCCAAACGGACGCCCCAATCAACCCCGGCAACTCAGGCGGCCCGCTGGCCGACGCTGAGGCAAGAGTGATCGGGATCAACACAGCCATCGCATCGATGTCAGGTGGGAACGATGGCGTCGGGTTCGCTGTGCCGGTCGAGGAATTTGCCGAACTGATCAAAGAGGTCGAGGCCAACGGCGGAGTCGACGCTCCGACCGTGCCAGCACCTGAAGACGCCGGTTCGCTGCAACTCCTACCTGGTCTCGACAACCTGTTGCCAGGTCTCGAGGATCTCTTCAACTTCGACGGCTCGCAAGGTCTCCAAGACCTGCCCGGCCTCCAGGACATGCTCAACGAGATGTTCGGAGCCGCGGATATCCCGCCAGAACTCCAGAGTCTCCTCGAGGACCTGATGGGAACGACTTCGCCGGTCCCAGGGGAGGGCAGTTGATCGTGAACACCAATCCAACCCCTCAGAACATCAACACCCCAGGTCTGTACGGGAGTCAACTCCGAGAGGTGATGGCAGAGTTGCAGAGGGTGATCGTTGGCCAGGAGCGAGTGCTCGAAAGAGTTCTGGTTGCACTTCTCGCTGGTGGCCATTGTCTTCTCGAAGGTGTTCCTGGGCTTGGCAAGACACTCACTGTGTCGACGCTGGCTCGAACGCTGGGAGGCACGTTTACCCGAATTCAGTTCACACCTGACCTGTTGCCATCAGACATCGTGGGCACACGGATCTACCGACCTTCCACCGAACAGTTCGACGTGGAGCTTGGGCCGGTCTTTGCCAACTTCGTGTTGGCCGACGAGATCAACCGAGCTCCGGCCAAGGTGCAGTCGGCCTTGCTCGAAGTGATGGGTGAGGGGCAAATCTCGCTGGGTGGAGTCACCCACAGGCTGCCAACACCCTTTCTGGTACTCGCCACGCAAAACCCCATCGAGTCCGAAGGCGTGTACCCCTTGCCAGAGGCTCAGAGGGATCGGTTCCTGATGAGAATCCCGGTCGACTATCCAACGGCCACGCAGGAGCATCAGATCGTCGATCGCTCCGGTGGCGGTAGCGGAACGCCGGCAACCACCCTGCTTTCGACAGATGATGTGGCTGGCCTGCAAAGGGCAGCGGAAGGGACCTTTGTCGATAGATCCGTCCAGGATTACGCGGTCAGACTGGTCCTGGCAACACGAAATCCTTCGGAGCACGACGTCGACATCGAAGGGCTTCTCTCATACGGAGCAAGCCCCCGAGCCAGCATCGGGTTGATCAAGGCGGGTCGGGCGTTGGCGCTGCTCCGAGGTCGTGACCATGTTCTGCCACAGGATGTATACGACGTGGCATACGACGTCCTCAATCATCGACTGGTGTTGTCATTCGATGCCGTGGCGGACGGGGTCACTGTTGACGATGTGTTGATCGAACTGCTCACAACTGTGGTCGCTCCACATCTGTCTTCGTCACAGATCGTGGGGAGCCGGGCTTCTCTCGGGGTTTGAGCATGTTTCGAAGATCGGGCCCACCTCGGGACGTTCAGCCCTTGCCACGGGGTTCCCGTCTGACGTCACCTTCGCAGGTGCCAATCGAGCGGCTCCGCCTCACCGTCCTCAAACGCATCGATGGGCTGCTAGCCGGGGATCATGCGGGCCTATTCCCGGGTCATGGGAGCGAGCGTGGTGAGGCTCGGCCGTACGTTCCCGGCGACGACCCCCGCTATATCGATTGGGCGGTAACCGCCCGAACCGATGAGCCTCACGTCCGTGACATGATCGCCGATCATGAGCTCGACGTGTGGCTCGTGCTGGACACGTCGTCGAGTCTCGGCTTTGGAACCGGTCGAGCGACCAAACACGATGTCGCTTGGTCGGTGGCTGGAGCGTTCGCCTTGTTTGCATCGACGGGTGGCAACCGGGTGGGGGCCGTGCGTTCGACACCGGAACCGGGCAAACCACGACTCGAGATTCTCCCTGCGAGAGGGGGCTCGAATCATGCTGGTTCGGTCCTGGCTGCTCTGCACAAGCCGCCGGTTGATGGTCAAAGCGGAGATCTGGTCGGCGCCGTCGATTTGGTGAGACGGGCTTCTCGGAGGCGGGGCATGGCAGTTGTCATCTCCGACTTCCTTGGTGCTCCAACGTGGGAGAAGCCGATTCGCGCACTGTCACTCCGTCACGAAGTGATCGCCGTCGAGGTCGTCGATCCCCGCGAGATCGAGTTGCCCGACGTGGGTCTCATCTCGGTGGTCGACCCTGAAACCGGAAGACGTCGCCTGGTCGATACGTCGAGTGCAGAAATGCGTGGGAGATACCGGGCCAGGGCCAAGGAACATCGCGTCGATGTCGCATCAAGACTCAGGGGTTGCGGTGTCGATCGTCTGGTCGTGCAAACCGATCGCGACTGGGTTCTTGATTTCGTCAACTTCGTTTCAAGTCGCAAGGCCAGGTTGATGTCGGCCGGGAGGTCCAGACGATGAATGAGTTCGGCTTTCTGGCGCCACTTCGGCTTGGCCTCCTGATCGTGCCCTTGGCTCTGGGGCTGGCCTATCTACTTCTTCAGGCAAGACGTCGTCGCTATGCGTTGCGCTTCACCACGATCGAGCTTCTCGATGAGATCGCCCCTGACCGTCCTGGTTGGAGACGCCATCTGACCGCTGTTGGACTATTGGTGGCAGTCGCAGTGGCCACTCTCGCATTTGCCAGACCGGTTGTCGCTGGGGAATCCCGGGAATCGGTTCAACTGGTGGTCCTGGCAATCGACACTTCCATCTCAATGGAGGCCCAAGATGTCCCCCCTTCCCGGATCGTCGCAGCACGTGACGCGGCGGGTGTGTTTCTCGACTCGGTCCCTGACGGGGTGGCTGTGGGGATCGTGGGGTTTGACGGAGTCGCCCGTGAGCTGATAGCCCCGACGACCCGTTTGGACGCAGTCCGAAAGATCATCGATCGAACGATCGACTACGGGGAATTGGGACCAGGCACGGCAATTGGGGACGCGGTGTCTCTCGGGATCAACGCCATCGAATC
>JBAVIK010000136.1:0-5317 GCA_049686815.1 Acidimicrobiia bacterium
CACATACCCATCCGAGCGGCGATACAAACCCAACGTCTCGACACCATCACAATCCCAATCACCCGAAAACGCCACATCACCCGGGTGCCCGTAATAGAAGGTCTTCTGGACCACACCCGACGTGGCGTTGTTCCAGATCCGGAACTTGCCACCGGCATCCTGGAATGCGATCTGGTCACAGTCCTTACCCGAAGGACAAAGGTTCTTCCCGGGACCGAAGTCAAGGTTCAGCGGCCCCGATGCGAACCAATCGGTCAATGGCCACTTGTAGGCAGTCGTGCCGGCCAGCATCCCGTCTTTCCATCCACCGTTGACCGTCGGCGGAATCCAGACCCTCCAGTCCGTCTCACCGGAGACACCAGAGTTGTTGGCGTTGAAATAGATGACAGCAACCACATGAGGGTTGGAGGCGGCGTAGGCAAACACATCGCGAATCCACTGGCTCTTCGAGGAAGAGGGCCAAGCAGCGGTTTGGGCGATGACAATTGGCTTGTTGGGATAGAGACCGGTCAGGTAGTCGACCGTGCCACCCATCACCTGATAGACGGTGTCGGTGCCATTCCAGCGATAGCTGGAGATCCCGATGACGTCGACGTACGAACCACCCGGGTAGTACGACGCGATCGACCCACAACCCGGGCTGGTCCAACCATTCGGAGCAAAGGCAAAACGGACCTTGGTCTCGTTGATGCCTCGTCCCCGGAAGATGTCGACGATCCGCTTGTAGGCGTTCTTGAAGTTGCCGGCACTACAGCCGTACGGGGTCCAACTGCCGTTCATCTCCTGGAGAGGGGCAAGCACCAGGCTCCGGCCCCCACCCAGATTGAGCCACGCCTGCACCTTGGCGGCCCATGCGTTGATCTTGGTATCCCAAGCCCCAGAGGCAATCGAGGCCGCCGAGGCGGGAATCGTCAGGTTGGCGAAGGGAGTGGCCTTCCCTTTCCAAACCTCCTCGAGAATGAACTCGGTGTTTCCAGACCATGAGTTGTTCTCGTTGACACTGTGGAACGTGCCTCCAAAGGTGACTCGTTTACCAGTCGCTGCCGAGAGTGCGTTGAGATCTGCCCCGGCTGCCCACTGATTGGAGTAAAGACCCCCGTAGGTCTGCCCCTCTCCATCTGCCGTGGCTGCAGAGGCAGGAATGGACGGCACGAAGACGACAATGCTGGCCAATAGGGCCAGCGTCATGAACAAGGCCACCTGACGACGCATCGTCTGACTTATCGGAATGAAAACACAACTCCTTGAGGTGCGAGAGGGGCTATTCCACCTCGATCAACGAACCCTCGCTAAATGATTTGACTGGGGCGGAGGCTACCCATAGTCCGAGGACAAGCCACAGGACGGGTTCGAAGAGCACAGTCTGAGTCAACGCTGCGAGCAGGACCACCACACCAGCTACCACCACTTCTGGCCGGGTTCGTGACCATAGACTTGCGATCAGCGTCGAGAACCCGAGCAACCCGATCAGACCGGTCTCCGCCAACAATTCGAGCCACATGTTGTGGGGCTCCTGTAGCCCCGTCTCCGCCCAACCCGATCCCAGTCCGGTTCCCCTAACCGGGCTGTCGAGGAATCGATGCCAGTACCTCGCCCATACCTCCGTCCTCACGTCCGGTACCACCAGATCAGGATCGACGACGCCGACATCACCTGTGTCGATGATTCCCAGTTCGGCCAGATATGAGATTCGAAACTCCAGAGCCGTGACGATGTCACCGCCCACACCTCTGGGGTCGATCGCGATCAAGATGCTCAAAAGCAAGGTGGCGACCACGAAGGCGAGCCCCAGCAGCTTGGCGGCAATCGCCACCTCGAGACCCTTGGCCCTCCAGTGGGCCACCAACAATGCGGCGGAGCCTACGATCAGACCCAGCCAACCGGTCCGGGAGTAGGTCAGCAGGGTTGTGAGAGCAAGACCACCAAGGACAGCCGGTCCCACCCAGGAGGGAGCCCGGACCACGCCCCTAACCCACGCGAAGGCCCCCAGAACGAACCAGACGTTCGCCCAGAGAGCGGCATAGCCGGGATCCTGATGCCAGTTCGTCAACGCGATGAAGCCCGAAGACAGATACGCCGGCTTGTTGAGCCTGTCGATCAGAGGCAGATCATTGAGAACATCTGACAGCCCATCCCCAAACACTCCGATCGTCACCATCGCAATCAGGAACGCTGTGACGCCCATAGCGGCCCCCGACCAAAAGATGACCTTGAGCGTCTGGTCGAACAAGCTCTTCCTACGACCGACGACCAAGAGCAACACACCTCCGAGGCAAAGCGCCAACCAGAGCGTCCAGAATCGGCCCGTTGATCGAAGTCCGGGCCAGGACACCAGGGTCGCTGTCAGAAATATCAGCACTCCCATGGCGGCGCGACGCGGCCACGGAAATCCCCCGCCAACGAACCAGTCGAGCACCGCCACAAGGATCAAGAGGGCAATCCATGGCTTCCAGGCCACCTGCGCTCGGACAAACACCGTGTGGAGTGGGAGGACCGCGATCAGAGCAAAATATGCATAATGCGACACGCGATCGATCGAGGTGAGCAAGGTCCTCGAAATCGTAGAACGTCGGCGACACCCAACACGACTGCATCTCTGTCTTAGCATCCGGGGCACGTGTCCGATCCAGCAGTCTCCGTGATCACAACGCTCCTCAACGAAATCGCCACCGTTGACGAATTGATTCGATCTGTTTGGAGCGGAACCAAGAAGCCGGCTCAGATGGTGGTGGCCGATGGGGGCTCGACGGACGGCACCTTGGATCGGCTCGCCGCTCATCTCGAGGCTCATCCCGACCTCGTGGTATTGACCGAGACCGGTGGGCGTTCAGCCGGCCGGAATGCTGCCATCCGCGCCGCGACACACCCGTTCATCGTGTCGATTGATGGAGGATGTGTGCCCCGGAGCGATTGGTTCGAACGGCTGACGGGTCCCTTCGCCTGGGGGGCGGACCTCATCGGAGGCTTCTACGAACCCAAGGGTGAGTCACCGCTGGCCACAGCTATCGGTCTGACGATGGTTTATGTCCGTGAGGAAGCCGAAGGCCATTTCGTTCCGTCGGCACGCTCGATGGCCTTCACCCGTCAACTATGGGAGGAGGAAGGTGGTTTCTCCGAGTCACTCCAGTTTGGCGAGGACACGGCGTTTGTCGACGGGCTGATGTTGAAAGGACACCGTGTCGAGTTCGTGCCGGAGGCCGTAGTCGAGTGGATCCCTCCGAGCTCACTAGCCCGGCAATCGATGGTGATGTTCCAATGGGGGAAAGGTGATGGGCTGGCCGGGCTGCGGGCCTCTCACTACAGGCGAATCCTCAGAGACTTCGCCTTCACCGGCATCGCCGTGACAGTCCTGGCCATACTCAAGCCGATTCTCGCTCCAGTCGGTCTTTTCATCTTGGCGCCAGTGATTGCCGGTCAGACCCGCCTGAAGTATCGACACATGGACGGTATCTCCAAATGGGCATTGATTCCGATTGCTTCCCTGAACGGGTTGGCCAGCTCACTTCTCGGGTTTCTCCTCGGGCGCCGCATTCGCAAACGGACAGAGACGTCGTGAAAAGAACCCTGTTCGTGACGACGGAGCTTCACCCCGAGACCCAAGGCGGAGCCGGTGTCGTGGTGGACTCGCTAGCCCGGGAACTGAGCGGAAGCCAGGACGTTGCGATACTGCTCTTGACCCCCCACGACCTCAGCAGGGTCGATCATCAGGGTATTGAGGTTCACCATGCGACTATGCCCAAGTCGGGGTTCTTGGAACGCTCCAAGTCAGCAGCGGAAGCCATCTCGGGATTGGCACGCAGCGGTGACAGAGTCGAGGTGCAGGACTTCGAGGGAATCGGCTACTGGGCACTGGCGCATCGTGCGGAACTCGGCCTCGATGAGGTCGAAATGACCGTCAGATTCCATGGGCCCTACGACCTGCTCGCTGAAGCCATGGACAGCCTGCCGGCGGATTGGGAGCTGCCACGAAAGATGGAAACCGCTGCGTTCCGAATGGCCGATGCCATCGTGATCCCGGTCGCGGGTCACAAGACGACGCTGGTGACCAGATACGGAATAGAACCGGAGAGAATCTTCGTCGGAGCGCCTCCTGTTCCGCCGATACCCGGGGTGCCCGCATTCCCCACGTCACCGACGGCGTTCGCCGTGATCGGCCGTCTCGGCGAGATGAAAGGCACCCAGGACATGGTCTCAGCCGTGCTCAACCTGAGGGCGGAAGGTCTCGAGGTCAGGGCGCGCTTCATCGGTGGTGACGGCTGGAGCCCTACCACCGGACAGGGCATGGCGGAATCCATGAGAGCACTGATCGGTGAGCAATACGCCGATTCATTTGAGTTCTCCGGAAGCACCGACCGGTCGGAGCTTGCTTCCGCTTTGAACGGGGTCACTGCGGTCGTGGTCCCCAGCAGATTCGAGAGTTTCTGTCTCGCCGCTCATGAAGCGCGGATGCTCGGGTTGCCGGTTGTCGTCCCTGACATCCCAGCATTCCAGGGTCTGTTTGACGAATCCACCGGGGCTTTGACCTTCGACCCCGGGATAGAGGGTCTGACAGACGCAATCCGCTCCCTCGTCGAGGACCGAGGAAGGGCGTCGCGTCTCGGACGTTCGGAGAGACCGCTCCTGGCCGACCCGAGAGTGCCTTACGACAGGGAAGTCACGATTCGCCATCCACGATCCCAGGCTGGTTTGGCGACAGCGGCCACACAAGAGCTCGAGCTGCTTCAAAATGCCACCGCCTCGGGCACAGGTGCACTAGCCAAGGTCTACCGAAGAATCCCTCGTCCTTTGGCCCGACTCGGAGTCAGGATTCTGCCCCGACCCCTCAAGGATCGAGCTCGCAAACACGCTTCCTGGGCAGCTGAGGAAGAGAGGCGATTCCGTGAGAGGCGGATTGCAGCGCTTCGGGAGAGGATGTTCGACAGCGACTTCGAAGCTCCCGACGAGCGCGACATTTCAGTCATCATTCCCGTCTTCGATCAAGTCGATTACCTCGAAGAAACGATCGCCTCTGTGTTCGAGCAAACCCACGACTCGTGGGACATCGTGATCGTCAACGACGGCTCGGCGAATCCTGCCGTCGCCGACCTGCTCGACACCCTCGAATGTCCCCGAATCCAGATCATCACCCAGGCCAACCGTGGACTGCCTGCCGCCCGAAACGCCGGCGTTGCGCTGTCCAGGGGTCGCTACATCATCCCGCTCGACTCCGACGACGAGCTCGCCCCGAGCTTCATGGCAACAATGCTCCGCGCCCTCGAATCGAATTCGGCGGCCGCGTATGCCCACTGCTACGCACGACTCTTTCACGACATAGACG
>JBAVIK010000137.1:0-9499 GCA_049686815.1 Acidimicrobiia bacterium
GCAGACGAATTCATTGTCTACGGCGATCGTCCCGCGGGTCAGAGGACCGACGCGGCGCCGGTGGTTGGGTCCAATGTTGGTTTCGCATACGAAGGTGAGCCGGTGCTGGCTGAGTTGGATCTCGATCTCAAGGCCGGGACGACGTTGGCGGTAGTCGGGCCAACCGGCTCCGGGAAGTCCACGCTCGGAGTTCTTCTGGCTCGGCTGTGGGACCCCGACTCCGGGAACATCCGACTCGAGGACCGGGACCTTCGTGAATTCGCACCTTCTGAGCTATCCAAAGAGGTCTCGTATGTGTCCCAGAACGCCTTTCTCTTTGACACGACCGTCCGCCGCAACGTCACGTTGGATGACGACTTCTCCGATCAAGAGATCGAGACGGCACTCAGGCTTGCGGGAGCAACCTCTTTCATCGACGAATTGCCAGATGGTCTCGACAGCGAGCTCGGCGAGAGGGGGACAACCCTCTCCGGCGGGCAGAGACAGCGTCTCGCCCTTGCCAGGGCCCTGATTCGCAAGCCCCGTCTGATGATCCTCGACGATGCCACTTCGGCGGTGGATCCCTCGGTGGAGGTCGAGATCCTTCGTGCCCTCAAGAGCGCCGACCTGCCGTCAACCATCGTCATCGTTGCCTACCGTCCCTCGTCGATTCGGCTGGCGGACGAAGTGGTCTATCTCGACGACCTGAGGATTCTCGGGCACGGAACACACGAGCATCTCTTGGGCACGGTGCCCGGGTATGCGCGTCTCGTCCAAGCCTACGAAGAAGAGGCCATCCGGTTGCAGCAGGAGGCATCGTGACTCCTGACTACAACACCGGCCACGCGATCAAGCGGGCGATGACCGAAGCGCCGGTCTTGCGCGACGGGCTTCGGCTGACCCTGTTCCTGGCAATGGCTGGGCAGGCCATAACCGTTGTCACACCGGTCATGATTCAGCAGATCATCGACACGCAGATCCTCAACCCCGACGGCATCAACATGACGGCCGTGGCTGCGATGGGAGCCATCGCACTTGTGTCCCTCGTCATGGGCGTGTTTGTCGGGCGAATTGCGCTACTTCGGTTGGTAGAGACCTCGTCGACGGGTTTGTCGGACCTCCGGATAAAGACATTCGACCACTTGCTTCATCAGTCGGTCCTCCACGTCCAGGCGGAACGACGCGGCAACCTCGTGTCGAGGGTGACGTCCGACATCTCAACCCTCCAAGAATTCATGGAGTGGGGTGGGGTGGGACTGATCGTCGCCACCAGCCAGGTGGTTCTGGCGACAACGGTGATGGTCGTATATCAGTGGCGGCTCGCCGTCATCGCGGTGGTCGGCGTGCTCCTGTACATCCTGATGATGCGTTGGTTCCAGCGAATACTGGCAAGGAACTACGACGAGGTACGTCGCGAAGTCGGAGCGTCACTCGGCGTTCTTTCCGAGTCGATCTCGGCTATCCCCGTCGTCCGTGCCTACGGCACCGAGCGCCCCACAAAGGACAAGGTCGCGACGGCTTTGGAGAGTCGCTTTCGCACCGAATACCGCACGGCCCGATTCGGCAACATTCTGTATTCGACAGCCGAGATCTTCTCCGGGGTGATCACTGCGGTCCTGGTGGTTTCGGGTGTTCTCATCGGAGTGAATCAGGGAATGTCTGCGGGGACGTTGATCGCATTCTTGTTCCTGGCAAACCTTTTGATTGAGCCTCTCCAAATCGTCGTGGAGACCCTTGAGTTCGCCCAGTCGGCTGCATCCGGCTTGAGACGGGTATTGGGAGTCCTCGACACTGAAGTCGAGATCACCGAGCCAGCCGACCCTGTGGAGCTTCATACCGGCGGCCTCAGCGCCAATGCCCGGGCGGTCCACTACTCGTACCCAAATGGCGAGGAGGTCCTCTCAGCTGTGACCGTGGACATTGCGGTCGGCTCGAGGACAGCGGTCGTCGGCGAGACAGGCTCCGGCAAGACGACGTTTGCGAAGCTCCTGGTCAGGCTGCTCGATCCAGTGTCGGGCGAGGTGCACATCGGAGGGGTCTCCGCCCAGAGAATTCGTCTCGCCGAGCTGCGTTCTCGTGTGGCGTTCGTACCTCAGGAGGGATTCTTGTTCGACGACACCATCGCCAACAATGTTCGTTACGGGCGCCCTGATGCCGACGACGCGGAGATCTGGAGCTCGTTTCATGAACTCGGGTTGGGAGAGTGGCTGGAGTCGCTCAAACACGGGCTTGATACCGAGGTCGGCGAAAGAGGCGGGAACCTGTCAGCTGGTGAGCGGCAACTGGTGGCGTTGGTCCGAGCTTGGATCGGGTCGCCTGATCTTCTGGTCCTGGACGAAGCGACATCGGCTGTTGACCCCGCGCTTGACGTTGCTCTGCGTCATGCCATCGACAAACTCACCTCGGGACGCACTTCGGTGACGATCGCCCACAGGCTTTCTACCGCCGAAGGAGCTGACGAGGTCCTGGTGTTCGATCACGGTCGCCTGGTGCAGCGGGGGCACCATCGCGAGCTGATAGGGGAGCCCGGTGTGTACGCCGACCTCTACGCCGACTGGGCGGCCGGTACGAAGAGCGTGTAAGAGGTCAGACCTTTGGGGGTGCCACGTAGGAGGCCGTGGTGAATCTTCCCCCGGCGACGCCGACTTCCCAGATCGATGCCTTGGAACAGTAGAACCTCGACTCGAGGGTGAGACCCGCCCACATGAGGCGGTTCATGACAGCGGGGATCACATCCCCGTGTGAGCAGAGCACCGCATTGTGGCCAACGAGAGAGTCGACGAGTTCGTATGCGGCGTCGATATCCGGCCCCTCGGCGAGGGCGGCGCTGATTTCGACGGTCGCTCCGATCTCCTTCGCCAGCCCCTCCACGGTCGCGACACAACGAAGATATGGACTGGTCACGATTCGCTCGATGCCTTTGTCCTCGAGATAACCGGCGAGGGCCATCGCCTGTCGCTCCCCCTTCCTGGTCAGTGGTCTGATTCGATCGTCGTCGTTCCACTTTGATCGATTGCCTGCTGTGCCATGACGGAGCAGGTAGATCGTCCCGGTCTGGGCCAGGCTCTTCAGTGCGGCGTTTGCGACCAGATCACGCTCGGTTTGGTAGTCGAGGATGTCTTTGGCTTTCTTGCGTGTGACCCATTTGATCTGGTCGATCTCATCGTTCTTCTTGAATCCAGGACTACTCGGGAGGGGTCGCATCGCGAACCAGGCAACCTCCTTGATGCCAGCGTTGATGCGGTGGCGGGTTGTCTCCAGCGGGGCGACGATGCGACAGTCGAGACCGGTCTCCTCGCGGACCTCCCGGAGCGCGGTTTGCTCCGACGTCTCCCCACGGTCGGCTTTGCCTTTGGGTAGGCCCCAATCGTCGTACGAGGGCCGATGGGCAATCAGAACCTTGAGGGTGCCCTTCTCGGTTCGACGAAAGATCAGCCCGCCTGCGGCTCGAATGACATCGGTCACGCGGGGCAGATTAGAAGGGCTACGACCTTTCGGTTCGCTGGGAGGCCATCGAGATGATGTTGTTCTTGTCCGGGAGAACCGGCTCGGTCAGCTCGTCAGCGTGGCTCAGATCTATCGTGACATCCCCGCATTCGATACAGACCTGTCTCCGGATCCCGGCCCCGACGTTCTGCGCTTCGCCATATTGATGTCGGCCTTTTCGGCAATCCGACCGGCGATGCTTCTGTTTCTCCTCTGGGCGAATGTGGCTCATCCGGCAAGTCAGGCTAGATCGCGAAAACCAGACTTCTTGGATCTTGCTGTGCGGCGCCGAAGAGACCCCGTTCCAGCGTTTGAAGGTCGGCTAGCCGGTTAGGACTTGTTCGATGCCGGCGGCAACCCTGTCGACATCTATCAATGCGTGTTTTTCGATGGCGAACTGTGGCCAGGGCACATCAAATCCGGTGACTCTGATGATCGGCCCGGTCAAGTCATACATCGCGTGCTCGGCGACGACCGCCGCCACCTCAGCGGCGACACCCGCCGAGCCTTGTGGCTCTTGCACGAGGAGGAGCCGCCCTGTCTTGGCAACCGAATCGAGAACAGTCTGGCGATCCCAAGGAAACAAGGTTCGGAGATCGATGACCTCGATAGATGCTGTGCTCCCAGCAGCAGCCTTCAAGCAAACCGGGACCATGCCTCCGTAGGTCACAATCGTCAGGTCGGTTCCATGTTGACGAATCCGGGCCCTGCCAATCGGAAGGGTGTAGTGCTGGGTCGGCACATCTTCACGTCCCGCCCGGTAGAGGACCTTTGGCTCGAGGAAGATCACCGGGTCCTCACTCTCGAGGGCCGCCGCCAGAAGACCTTTGGCATCGGTGGGCGTGGAGGGGCAAATGACGATGAGACCGGGCGCATGCACGAAGTAAGCCTCCGGCGAGTCGCAATGGTGTTCATGGGCACCAATTCCGGCGCCGTTCGGCATACGGACCACAACCGGAACCGTCGAGTTCCCCCGGGTGCGGTATCGGAATCGGCCGAGATGGCTCACGATCTGATCGAAGGCCGGATAGACAAACCCCTCGAATTGAATCTCGGCGATTGGCCGGGCGCCCGCAAGAGCCATCCCGACGGCGGTTCCCACGATGCCTGATTCGTTCAATGGGGTGTCGATGACCCTGTCAGCGCCAAACTCGGTTTGAAGCCCCTCGGTGATCCGAAACACCCCACCGGTCAAACCGACGTCCTCGCCGAGAATCACCGTATCGGAATTGGCCTCCATCGCCTCATGCAAAGCAGCGTTGATCGATTCGGCCATGTTCCAGTGTTCGGTCGGGCCTTCGGGTAGGAGGTCTTCGCCGACCTGGAAAACCTCGTCGACCCCGAATTCGGTCTCCGCTTCTCCGTGAGAGCGCTGCATCGCATGAAGCTGCTCGACGACGTGCTCGGGGATCTTGGCGAAAGCGTGTCTCACGCTGACATCACGCTCCGGCATTGGCTCGGCCTCGATCTCGGTGATCGCCGCATCAACCGACTCTTTGACCTCCATCGAGACTTTCTCGCCAACTCTCTCGTCCCATTCACCCCTGGCCTCGAGAAAGAGGCGCAATCTCTCGATCGGGTCCTTTCTCCTCCACAGGTCCACTTCGGCGTTGGATCGGTAGAGGGTTGGATCATCCGCCGTGGCGTGCGGCCCGTATCGATAGGTCATTGCCTCGATGAGCGTGGGGCCTCTTCCATCCCGGGCCCGGCGTACAGCCATCCGTGTTGCGAGGTACACCGCTATCGGGTCCATGCCATCTACCCGAAGACCCTCAAACCCGTACGCCTGGGCTTTCTGGGCGATTGTCTCCGCCGCTGTCTGCTTCTCGTAGGGCACCGAGATCGCATAGAGGTTGTTGGCGCAGATGAAGACCGTCGGCGTCTTCCAGACTCCGGCGAAGTTCATCCCCGAGTGAAAATCGACCTCCGACGTTGCGCCATCGCCAAAGTAGACCGCTGTGACGGTGTCGTCGCCTCTCAGTTTCGACACGTACGAATAGCCGACGGCGTGTGGAAGCTGGGTGGCGATGGGAACCGTGACGATGCCGGTGCGGTACTTCTCGGGATCCCATCTCCGATTGGGAAGGCCCTTCCAGTATGCGAGGAGTGCCTCCATGGGGAGACCCCTGGTGATCTGGACGCCATGCTCGCGATAGGAGGGGAAGACGAAGTCGCTCGGCTCCAAGGCAAGAGCTGATCCGATCTGGACCGCCTCCTGACCTTCGAGCATCGCATAGGTTCCGATGCGTCCCTGTCGTTGCAGCGACAGCATGCGGCGATCCAGCTCCCGAGCGAGCACCATGTTTCTATACATCTCCTGGTAGAGCTCCACACCGAGCCCGGGGTCTTCTCCAACCAGTCCTCCGTCTGCGTCGATGATTCGCAGAGTCTCGAATTGAGGCATAGACCGAGTCTGCCACATGTCGGGTTCTCGCGTCTCTGGCTAATTTGACTGCGATGCCTCGCTACCGGCCCGAGATCGAAGCTCTCAACCCCTACGAGGTTGGTCGTCCGATCGAAGAGGTGGCCCGCGAGTTGGGTCTCGACCCCGACTCCATCATCAAGCTGACCGCCAACGAGAGTCCCGACGGCCCATTTCCCGGTGTGGTCGAGGCTGCTGGCGCCGCTCTCGCCATGTCTAACCGGTACCCCGACAACGACGCCTGGGATCTGAGACAGGGGCTGGCTGTTGAGCTGGGGATAGATCCCTCGAACCTCATGTTCGGGAATGGCAGTGTCGCTCTCATTTCCGAGATCGTGAACGCTGTCGGTGGCCCGGGAACGAACATCGTGTATGGCTGGCCCAGTTTCGTCATGTATCGCTTTGCAGCGGTTTGGGCAGGCTCAGAGTTCGTGGAGGTCCCACTCGATGCGAACTTCGAGCTCGATCTTCACGCGATGTTGAACGCAGTCACATCCGAGACCAGATGTGTGGTCATCTGCAATCCCAACAACCCGACCGGAACGATTCGAGCATCCGACGATATCGAAGATTTCATTGGCAACGTTTCCGAGGACGTCGTCGTTGTCGTCGATGAGGCCTATCACGACTTCGTGCTCGATGGAAGGTATAGAACGGAAATACCGTTGGCGGTCGCGAAGCCAAACGTCCTGGTCTTGAGGACATTCTCCAAGATCTATTCTCTAGCCGCACATCGCGTCGGCTACGCCGTCGGGAATGAGACAACCCTCGTTCAGTTGAGAAAGGCCCAGGCCCCGCTCTCGGTTACCACTGTGTCCCAGGCCGCTGCTTTGGCGTCGCTGGGACAGCCCGACGAGATCTCGAGACGGGTCCAGGTCAACGCCGCGGCACGACATCACCTGGTCGGGGCGATTGCCGAACGTGGGCTGACACACACCGAGAGTCATACCAATTTCGTGTTCTTCAAGATGCCATCCGAAGACTCGCGAGCGATGGCAGGTGAATTCACCGCGAGGGGTGTGATTCTGCGACCCATTTCGGGGGGGTGGGTCAGAGTCACGGTCGGCTCCAACCCGGAGAATCAGAAGTTCCTCGATGCTCTCGACGATGTCCTTCGAGAAATCAGCCCATAGATTTTGTTTTGGGCGAGAATCCGACTTCCATTTACAACGTAAACCAACAACACATCACTCACACAAGAACTCCCCGCTAGTCATTGCCGTGGAATCCACCGGGTTTCTCATCGACTGGATGTGAGACCTGGGGTCTCCCGACAATCGAGATGGCCCGGCCCACAGACCACCTGAATATCTGGACACCTGGTCGCGGAGTTTCGCCCACCCTCACAAGGAGCCGAGTCACAAATCATGAAGACGCTTGTCAATCTGTTGTCGGGTGCAGTTCGAAAGGCACCTTGGGTGGTGATCATCGTGACGGTGGTCCTGTCGATGACGATGGGTGCCTTTTCAGGCAATTTCACACCCGCCGAGGACCAAAACGAAGGGTTCGCCCCTGAGGCTCCCGAGCTCGAGGCGCAGGGCCAAATTGGTGAGCTCTTTGGATCGACGCAGAGTGTCATGCAGGTTCTGGTCTCCTCGTCTTCCGACGATGTGATCACATCTGATGGCTTGGCAGCCGTTGCCGCCATCGAAGAATCGATCCGTTCCAGTGCCCTTGCCCCGTTCCTGGCCGACAGCCCAGAGAATCCAGCGGTCGTCAGTTACCTCGCACCGGTCGGCTTTGCCATCGCCCAGGGGGCGCCGCCACCGACAACCGATGCAGAGGTCAAAGCCGTGTTCTCCTCTTCCTATGAGCAAACTCCAGCCCAACAGAGAGGGTTCGTCGACCTGCTGCTGCCCAACGATGCCGACCCGATGTCCGCCAACTCCGACTTGGGGATCCTCATTGTCAGCTATCAGTCGAGTGAAAACTTCGATATCGCCGCGGAGAGGGCGCAACTGGCTGCGGATGCGGTTCAAGGTGCCGACATTCCTGGCGGGATCTCGGCAGAGCCTTTCAACCTCGAATTGATCTTCTCCAACCAAGATGACTTCACCACCGAGATCTTGAGACTGTTCGTCTCGGCGGGTTTCATAATCATCACGGTCCTCGCCGCCGTCTACCTACTCAGACCACGCAACGCGGTGGGTAGGGGTCTGACCATCATCGGGTTCATTCTGTTGGCCGGTGCAATTGCCCTGGTGACACTTCCCTCATTGGCAGCGATATTCCCCGACATCTTCCCCGAATCCATCGCTGACTGGCAGACCGGCCCGGTGGTCTTGGCTGGCGCAGGAACCGCCGCGCTCGTATTTGCAATGTGGACGTTCGTATCGGGACGGTTGCGGCGGACGGTTGCCGACACGCTGCTGACCCTGGCAACGATCTTCTTTGCGATCTCGTGGATGAACGGTTTTGGATACTTCATCTTCGGCAAACAAGGACCCATGAGCCAGATCCTCCCGATCCTGCTGATCGGCCTGGGTGTCGACTACGCAATTCACTTCACATCGCGTTACCGCGAGGACGTCTCCAAGAGCGAATCCGTCGACGGCTCGGTGTCGAACTCGATCAAGACCGTCGGCGTGGCGTTGGCGTTGGCGACCATCACCACCTCGATCGGCTTTTTGACCAACGTCTTCAACGAGATTCCGGCTCTTCGTGAGTTCGGCGTGTTGGCCGCTATCGGCATCGTGGCTTCCTTCCTGCTGACGTTGACCTTCGTGCCTGCCGTTCGTGAGGTTCTCGATCGTCGAGCAGTCAGAAATGAGCGTATGGATTACGACGCCCTGTCCGGGACCTCGTCGAGGATCCTGCCCCGGGTCATCGGTTCCACGGCGGTGCTGGCCAGGAAGGCCGCGGTGCCTGTCGTGATCGTCTCGATTGCTCTGGGCGCCGTTGGAGGTTGGGCCACATTCACCCAGTTGGAAGCAAAGTTCGACTTCCTCGACTTCGTGCCCACCACGTCGCCGATCAGGGCCACCGCGGTGACTCTCAATGAACGGTTCGATTTCCCAGAGACGACCAGCTCTCTGATTCAAGGAGGAGACCTCGCCACCGCCGATGCCTGGAATTCGATGGCCGCGAGCATCTCCAACATGGCGACCGTCGAGAACGTGGTAGTGGTTGACGGGTTCCCGCTGGCCAACTCTCCGGTGTCGGTCATTGCCCAACTCTCCAATCCTGAGTCGCCGGCCTTCAATTCTGAGGTGGGTATGGCTGCGCAGGCGGTCGGTCTCGGTCCGGATCTCACCGTGGTGAGCGATGTGGGTCCGCTCTATGAAGCAGCCTTTGCGGCCGCACCAGACCAAATGGTTGGTGTGTTGAGTCGTGATGACTCGGGCAACTACGTCGCCGCCTTGTTCGGGATCCAGACCCAAGCCGGTGCGGAAGGCGTCGCGATGCTGCGGACCGATCTCGACGCTGCGTTCGAGCCCGTTGATCAAGCAGGTCTCGACGTTGTTGTGACTTCCAACGAGATAGTCAATGACGTTGTGGTGACCTCGCTTCGGGATTCACAGGTCTCGTCGCTCCTGCTGACGATGGGTGCAGCCTTGGTGCTTCTGGTCCTCAACTTCTGGGTCGAGGCGAAACGACCCTTCCTCGGTGTCA
>JBAVIK010000138.1:0-5506 GCA_049686815.1 Acidimicrobiia bacterium
GAATACGAGTACGGCCAAGATGACCGCGGTTAGTTTCTTACGCACTTAAAGACCCCCTTCAAGGTGAAACGTGCCCGCGAGTTATCGGGGGTTCTTGAGATCCGCTTGAGTGGGCCGGTAGACCCAAAATGACCGAATCAGCCGGTGATCAGGATCGCGATCGAGAAGTCGAGGGCCGGGTTGATGTCGCCGTTGGCGACACCCCATCCCCGGCGATTGTTGTCAACGCCCGGTCGGTTGTTGATGGGCGAGGGGCCCCGACTAAGCGTTCCGCCGGGATGATTGATGGTCATGCTGATTTGCTGGCCGAGACATGCATCGGCGATGCCGTTGATGATGACCCGGCGGATCTCGTACTCACCTCTCGCTTGGGCCCAACGGAATCGATAGGAAACATCCACACCGTCGGTGTCACAGCTGGCAACGACTTCAGTGTCTGCACCGACATCCGCGGTGTTGATCCCGCCAAGACTTGCCGCAGAGGCCGCAATCAGACTGAAAGCCACCACGGCGATAATCAAAGCGATGAGTTTCCGGCGCACCGGGGGCTCCAATCAGAGGTGAACGTGCATCTGCCCTATCGGAAACACCCACGTCGCCCTTGATTCGGGGGCCTAGGTCTTGCGACCCATCGCCAAACGGCCGATTGGCTCCAAAAGCGGCAATTCCATAACCTGTCACCTCGTGCTAGTCATCGAGGATCTCCACAAGTCGTTTGGCGACATCCATGCTCTGAACGGGTGTTCGCTGTCGGTCGAACGCGGTCGGATGCTGGGCTTTCTAGGGCCGAATGGCGCCGGCAAGACAACGACGATGCGCTCGATCTTCGGTTTGATCCGACCCGACTCGGGAACCGTGACATGGGATGGCCAGGACCTCACCCGTGGTAAGCGAATGGCCTTTGGCTACATGCCAGAAGAGCGTGGTCTCTACCCCAAGATGAAGGCACACGATCAACTCACATATCTCGGGCGTATCCACGGTCTCTCCAAGACTGATGCCGCCAATGCCGCAGGTATGTGGTTGGATCGGCTCGGTCTCGAGGATCGTCATGACAGCCCCCTCGAATCACTCTCACATGGCAATCAGCAGAGAGTCCAGCTTGCCGCCGCCCTGATCCACGATCCCGAGCTTTTGGTCCTCGACGAGCCTTTCGCCGGTCTCGACCCGATCGCCGCAGAAACCATGGCCGATGTCCTGAACGAGCTGACGGATCTGGGGAGGGCAGTCATCTTCAGCTCCCATCAGCTCGACGTGGTCGAGGACATGTGCGAAGACGTCGCCATCATCAACGAAGGTGCGATGGTGGTCACAGGCACGGTCAAGAGCCTCAAGGACGCGGCGCCCATCCGTCATCTCGAGCTCGAGGTCGATGGTGACGCCCAAGCCCTGCTCGACACTCTCGACGGAGTGCGATCAACGACTTCGGATGGGACCCGCCACACCGTCATCATCGACGCCGAGACCGACGTCCGGGGTTTCTTGTCCCGAGCGCAGGATGCAGGACGGGTTCGTCATTTTTCCTACACCACACCCTCACTCTCCGATCTCTTCAGGGAGGCGGTCAAGTGAGCGCCCTCTCAACTTCGATGATCGTGGCAGGCCGGGAGATCCGGGAAAGGTCCCGATCGAAGGCCTATCGAATCACCTCGGTCCTGACCCTCCTCATCGTGGTGGGTCTCATCGTGGTCCCCACCTTCTTCGAAGGTGGCACCGACGAATACACCGTCGGGTCGGTGGGAGAAGGCAATGAAGAGATAGTCGCTTCCGGCGAAGCAATTGGTAACGCCAATGTGGAAGAAGGTGAGGACCCCGCAGTCAGCATCACCCTCGAGCCGTTCTCCGATCAGTCAGCCGGCGAGGCAGCGATCGAAGCCGGCGACATCGATGCCCTGCTCGTCGACGGAACCACCATCATCACCGAGACGGCCGGCGGTTTCGGTGCGTCTGCGATTGTCGGATTGCTCCAGAGAGGTGCTTCGACTGTCGAGTTGGAAAGCCTGATCAACGAGTCCGGCGACACCGCCACCGAGGTGATCGAGGTCATGACTACCGACTCCCTCGAATCCGTGACACTCGCCGGGGACGACACCGACCGCGAGGCCGAAGGTGTCATCGCATATGCCGGGATGTTTCTTCTGTACATAGCCATCCTCGTTTACGGAACGTGGATCCTCGGCGGCGTGACCGAGGAGAAGACGAATCGTGTCGTAGAAGTTCTGTTGTCAACGGTCAAGCCCTGGCAACTCCTGGCCGGGAAGATCGTCGGCATCGGACTGCTCGGCCTGGCTCAGTTCGGAACAACCATCATCATTGCCGCCATTGCGGTTCAGTACACCGGCGTATTCGACCTACCCGAATTGCCGATCGTCAGTCTCATCAACCTCATCCTCTGGTTCATCCTCGGCTTCATGGTGTATGCAGTTCTCTTCGCCGCGGCAGGTGCCCTGGCCAACCGCATGGAGGACGCCCAAACCACCTCGCTCCCGATCACCATGCTGGCCGTGGGAGCGTTCTTCCTGTCGATCATCACACTCGACGACCCGTCGGGCACGGTGGCGATCATCGGAACATTCATACCTCTCACCGCACCCTTCGTGGTGCCGGTGAGGGTCGCCCTCGACGCCATCCCTTGGTGGCAGTACGGGCTGTCTGTGTTGATCACCGCAGCCTCGATCGTCGGTCTGACACTCGTCGCCGGACGCATCTACGCGGGCGGTCTGCTCCAGTACGGGGGCCGGATCAAGGTCAGGCAGGCCTGGCGCTCGGCCAGTAGTTGAGGTTTAGAGTCGGCTGATGGCCTACTCCGAAGACCTCGCCGACCGGGTTCGAGCCCACATCGGATCGAATCCTGGTGTCGTCGAGAAGAAGATGTTCGGTGGCATCGCTTTCATGAATCACGGAAACATGGCAGTCGGAGTATCAAGCGATGAGCTGATGGTGCGTGTTGGTCCTGGCGGCTATGAACAGGCGATCAACGAGCCAGGTGTTCGAGACTTCGACATGACGGGCAAGCGCATGAAAGGCTGGGTGCTGGTCGACTCTCAAGGCACCGATGAAGACGACGACCTGAAGGGGTGGATCGACGTCGGAATGAACTTCGCGGCGACGCTTCCCCCAAAGTAGGCGTCATGGGCTATCAGCATCTCGACATCACGCAGACCGGTGCGGTCGCCACGTTGTGGCTGAATCGGCCGGAGAAGCGCAACGCTTTGTCGGAGGACATGTGGGCAGATATCCCTGCTGCCGTCGCCGACCTCGACTCGGACGACTCGGTGCGGGTGGTTATCTTGGCCGGACGTGGCCCGGCCTTCACGGTCGGCATCGACGTCAACATGCTGGCCGGGTTGCAACCGCAGGGGCGTTCGTCGGCAGAGGCAAACATGAACCTCTACCGGAAGATCCTCGAGCTTCAGCAGACGGCCAGTTGTTTCGCAAACACCACCAAGCCGGTGATCGCCGCAGTCAGCGGATACTGCCTTGGTGCAGGCATGGACCTGATCACAGCATGTGACATCCGGTTGGCCAGTGAGGACGCGGTGTTCTCGGTGCGGGAGACGAAGATGGGTCTGGTCGCCGACATCGGGTCGCTGCAACGACTCCCCTACATCGTTGGTGCCGGGGTGACCGCGGAGATGGCCTACACCGGTGCCGACTTCGACGCCACCTGGGGACGGGAGCGGGGTCTGGTCAATCACGTCTTTGCGAATGCGGAGGTCCTGCTGACCGCCGCTGACAAGCTCGCCGCTCAGATCGCGGCCAACTCGCCCCTTGTCACCCGTGGAATCAAGCAGGTCTTGAAGACGGCAGAGGGCCGCACCGTTGAAGAGTCACTGGACTATGTCGCCCAATGGAACTCGTCTTTCCTCTTCTCCAACGACCTGATGGAGTCGATCAACGCCTTCGTGGAGAAGCGCGACCCCGACTACACCGGCACCTAGAACACGAACCTCGGGTACTAGCGCCTCGCAGACGAGGCGATGGAGGTTTCGGGGCGAAACTCCAACCTCTTCGGTCCACCGATCAGGCGGTCATATATGGTCGCAATCCGCTGATCTTTGACCGGTTTGCACGGTTGGGACCGCACGGTCTGCCCGCAAGGACCCGTCAACCCGCTGGGTCCGTCAGCCGCGACGGTCCTGACGCAGCAGTGTCCGAACCGCAGAGTTCTTCCAGATATTGCCTACCTGGTTCCACTGACGCTTTTTGTCGACCAGGGTCGCCTCACGCTGCACCGGCTCGTTGGCGTCGAAATGAGCCGACAATTCGGTGAGGGTGTGGATCCATATCTTGTCCTCGAGACGACTGGTGTAGATCCTGAAGCTCGCTTCATAGAGGGGGTCGTTGGCCCTCACCAGCAGGTGGATCCGAGCGATGGTGACACCATCCTCGTCCTCATGGGCACTGAACGTGATGATCGCCGCCCAAGGGTGACCCTCCGGGGTCATGTACGACCAGGAACGCTCATCCGCATAGATGACGCGCACACCCGAGGTGATCTTGGTCGGCCCGACCCCTCCGCCGATGACCGCTATCTCGCCCGGTGCGATGCCCGCGGCCGGTGCGTAGAACTTGTTCGATGGGTACCAGAACTCGCCGAAGTTGTCTTTCCATGTGGAGATGACCAATTCGGGTGTTGGCCCAGGAATCCGCACCTCGTAGGACTTCTGCCATAGACGCCCGAAACCCTGAAGCGGGCCGGTGGGCTTGCGACCCTCTACGTTGCCCTTGTGGGCACCCTCTGCGACTTCACCGACATGAAACTCGTCGATCGGCTTCGCCCAGTTGTCGGCATTGCGTGGTTCAGTCATGCCACTCCTTTCATACTCCGATATCTACCGAAGAGGCGTTCCGCAACCGTTACGAGAATTCCCGAATAGTTCTGTAACGCTCGATCCGTAACAATTGGACCATGAGCGATCACGATGCGTCGGTAGTCGGAGCGGGACCCAACGGTCTGGCGGCGGCCGTTGAACTGGCCAGATCCGGACGCAAAGTCCTTCTCGTCGAGCGAAGCGACCAGATCGGCGGCGGAACCAGGACCGAGGAGCTGACTCTGCCTGGGTTCAAACATGACGTCTGTTCGGCGATTCACCCCTCGGGGGTCGCATCCCCCTTCTTCAAGGAGATCGGGCTGGACGTCGACTGGGTGCAGCCTCCGATACCGTTTACCCATCCGCTCGACAACGGTCGGGTAGCCGCGTTGCATCGCTCGGTCGAAGACACAGCAGATGGGCTCGGCGACGACGGTTCACGCTATGCCGGACTGATGTCGCCCCTAGTCGAGAGTATCGACGAGTTGGTCGAAGACGTTCTCAGCCCACTCACCTTCAACCCAAAGCACAAGGCTTCGTTCGCCCGGGTCGCTGCCATCGGTGGTCTGCCCGCTTCTGTGCTGGCCAAGCGATTCTCAACCGAGGAGGGAAAGGCCCTGGTTGCCGGTCTGTCAGCACATTCGATAGCACCATTCAGCTCCCCGGCCACAGCCTCGGTGGGAGTCATGCTT
>JBAVIK010000139.1:0-6997 GCA_049686815.1 Acidimicrobiia bacterium
GGAGGATCCCCGCGATGACGGCAAACGACCCGATCCCGTTGAACAGCGTGGTGAACTCGGCGCCGTCGGCGGCTGCCGATTCGAGAACGTCAGTCTTTCTCGGGTCGATTTCCACCCCGGTCAGAGACCCCGTCGAAGTCTCCAGTGACGAGACGACATCAGCAGTCAAAGCGGCCCCAGCGATCCAGTCTCCGTTGTTGGAAACCAAGACCTCGGCACGGGGAGGCTGATCAACCTGACTCGACCCGGCTGCGAAGGACTCGATGGTGCCCTCGGGCAGATAGATCGAGTTGAATCCTGCGGCGCTGTAGCGATCGATTATCTGACGAACCGTGAACGACCTGGTCGACCCGTAGGCGTGTATCTCGATCTGATCGCCGGCCTCGAGCCCTAGCTTGGCTGCCATCCAGGAGATAACGACCGCCTCGTCCCCCGTTGGGGTTGCCCCCGCATCGGCGAAGCCGCTGGTCGGAGTGTCTCCGCCAAACGCTCTTGCGTCGTCGAAATCCGTCTCGGCGACCCAGACCCTGGGTTCACCAACCGGATCGGAGCCGGTCGTTGTCACTGCCGTGGGCAGTGACAGGACGCTCATCACACCGTCGACGTTGGACAGGTCACCAGACTGAACCGCTTGTTCCAGGCCATCCAACTGAGACGGGTCCTCGACCGTGACCGACACGTCGATCGGTCCCAGAGAAGTGTCGACGATGGATCCGACGCCGTCCTCAATCGTGTTACCTACGGCAAAGGAGGCGACGATGATGGCGGTACCCAGCATCGTTCCCGCTGTGATCAGCAGAGCTTCCGCTGGTCGACTTGTCACGTTTCGCCACGCCAGTCTTCTCAACGTCGTTTTGCGGGCCACCCATATGGCAGGGACCAGCAGCACGACCGCAGCTATCAGTGCGATTTGTGACATCAGACGGCCTCGAGTCGACGTGGAGCCTGAGCCGGAATGCCGTCGTATTCGATGGCGCCGTTGCGGATCAGGACGAGTCTGTCGGCGAGCAGTGCAATATCGGGCTCGTGGGTGACCATGACCAGTGTTTGGCCGGTTCCGTTGACTTCGGCCAACAGCTTCAACACGGATTGGGCCGTTTCGGTGTCCAGGTTTCCGGTTGGTTCGTCGGCCCAGACGATCGAGGGTTCAGCTACGAGCGCCCGGGCGATGGTGACCCTCTGCTGCTCCCCGCCGGAGAGCTCGTTGGGGCGATGACTCAGCCGGTCCTCGAGACCGACCCTGGCCAACATCTCCCTGGCCGCATCTCGGGCCCGGCGCGGGCTAACTCCATTGACCAGAAGCGGCAACTCGGTGTTCTCGATTGCCGAGAGAACCGGGATCAGGTTGTAGGCCTGAAAGACAAAGCCCATCGACGAAGCACGATGTTTGGTCCGCTTTCGATCGCTCAGATCATGGATCGACTGGCCATCGATGTGCACTGTGCCCTCGTCGATGTCGTCCAACCCGCTGAGACAATTGAGCAAGGTCGTTTTTCCGTTGCCCGACGGTCCCATCACGATTACGAACTCCCCAGGCTCGACATCGAGGTCGACACCGCGGAGGGCGTTGACTTCGAGAGTCCCCGACCGGTAGGTCTTAGTCACATTTCGCGCCGCAAGGATCGGCATTGTTTCTCCATCTATTGGGTACTTCATCGAAGTTATGGAGAAAGGGGATGACTCGATACCGGGGACACCCCCATACCGACCCTTAGTGACTCAGGGATGTGGGTGGACGTTTCGCCGCCTGGATGTCGGGAGCATGAGACGACAGATCACGGCGTGTTCTGTCGGGTCGGACAGGAACGACCTGCGATCACAGTTGGGCGGCGGCGGCCTCCACCAACTCCATCAACGTGTCCATTTCCACATCGTCCACCGACTTGAAGCTGATCGATGCGCTTCCAGTCTTCACCTTGCCCAGTCGATCGGCGTAGGCCCTCAACAGGTACCCGCCGTCGCCGACGGCGTTCACGTACATGCTGATGTAGGCCTTTTGTCGCGCGAGGCCAACCATGAACCAGTTGACCCGCTCCCCACTGCGATTCTCGTAGGAGATCTCGCCATATCCGATGATGCTCTGATCGCTCCCTCCCCAGAACCTGCCCTCATAGAGAAGTCTGGACCGACCTTTGAAACGCTTGGTTAACTCGGCATCCAGTAGCTCCATGTCGGCTTTCTCGTCCGGGGGAAGCGATGCCAGGAATGCGTCAGGGGATTTCGCCGAGATCTCCATCTACCGGGTATCTCCAACAAACTCGCGGAGATGGCCGGCCAGCGCCTGAAGTGACGGTGTGTGGACATACATCATGTGCCCGGCCTCGTAGTACTCCATTCGAACGTTGTCTCTCACCTCGGGATCGAGTCCCATGTGGGAAAAGGTGTACTCGGTGGCAAAGTGCGGTGTTGCCAGATCGAAATAGCCGTTGGCCACGAAGACCTTGGTCCCCCTCGACCTCGACAACACTTCACGCATGTTCTCCGAGGTATCGACGTAGCGGCCCTTGAAGTCCTCGTAGTCCCAATTCTTCCAAACGTCCATCGACACGATGTTGTAGACCTCGTCTGACTCGAAGCCGATCTCCTCTCGCAGGTACTGGTTGAGCGCCGAAGCGGCCACCCCTCTAGTGGCATCGCCGCTGGGATCGGCTTCGAGACTGGTGCTGGCACCCAACCGGTCGATACCGATGTACCTCGAGTCCAATCGGCCCACGGTCCGTTTGGTGTCCCGGAGCAGCTCCTTGCAGAACCGCATGATGTGGATGCGGAGGTCGTATTGATCGATGAACGTCTCGCTCAGACCGGTGAATTCTCGGATTTTCTCAGCGATCTCCGCCCTCCGGTCCGCGTCGAGTCGGTCACCTCGAGCCAGAGCGGTCCAATACTCGCCGAGGGCGAACTCTTCGACCTCATCGAGGAGATCTCTCAGCCCCATCGCCTGATACTCGTCAGACAGTTTGTGGTGGTACCAGGCCGTGGCTGCATACGTCGGAAGGTAGAGGGCGAAGGGGAGATCGTTGCCGGGGTGAACCAACATGTTCGTCGAGTCGATTGCTGAGGTCTGGTAGTTGAGGATGGTCGAAATGAAGATGATGCCGTTCAGCTCGACGTTGTGGGTCTCGAAGAGCTCATGTGCAATGGCAGCACCCCTCAAGGTCCCGTAACTCTCTCCCGCCAGATACTTCGGCGATGCCCACCGGTCGTTCCGATTGAGGTAGTGGACGATGAAATCACTGAAGGCGACGATGTCCTTCTTGAAGTGATGGAAATCCTTCTCTTTGCCCTTCTCGGCGGTGCGGCTGAAGCCGGTGCCGATCGCGTCGATACAAACCACATCGGTGACGTCCAGTAGCGAGTATTCGTTGTCGATCAACCGCCCCTGCAAACCGACTTTGAAGCCGTCCTCGTCGAATTCCATCCTCTTCGGTCCAAAAACTCCGAGATTCAGCCATACCGTCGAAGACCCTGGGCCACCGTTGAAACAGAACATGACGGGTCTGGAATCGAGTTCGGCGTCGTCCTTCGTATACGACACGTAGAAGAAGGAGATGTCCTTGCCGTCGGACTCGAAGCTCTGGGTGGCGGCTGTCGTCGTATATGCGACCTCGGTTCCGCCGAAGGTGCCGGTGAACTTCTTGTGGGTCGTCTGATCGGTCAGTTTCGGCTTCGACTGCTTCGACTTCTTCGACTTCTTCTTGCCCATGCTCAGAGGCTAGACCTGCTTTTGACTCCCATCCTCGGCGATCCACCCCTCCTCGGAGACACCCAGACTGTCAGCAATGCGATTGATGTAGTTGAAATACGCCACAACCTGGACACAAGAGGAGATGCCCTTGTCGTCGAATCCGTGCCCCCTGAGAACATCTATGTCTTCGGCGGTCACCGTGCCGGGGGCGGTGGTGAGTTTCTCGGTGTACTCGAGAAGGGCCACTGTTGAAGAGTCGAGACCTGCGGTCCGCCAGTCGACCGCAAACCGGTCAACCATCTCCTGGTCTTCGACCTCGGCACGGAGGTCGTGCAGATGCGCCAGAATTCAGTAGTGACAGTCGTTGGTTTGGGAGGTGGCGACCGCGATCATCTCCCGTTGCGCTCGGCTCAATGGCGACGGCCCATACATGATCGACGAGTAGAGCCGCATCGAATCACGCATGACTTCGGGCAGTTGGCTCTGAATCGACACGATGTTCCAGATTCGGCCGGCGCGTCGCTGCGCTGCGTCGTACTCCCTCCGAGCCACCCCCGTGGTCTCATCGTAAGAGAGCACGTGGACGTGGGGCATGGTCAGCTGGCCAGGAACAGGGCGGGCTCTGCGAGATTCTCGAGTAAAAGAGCCATGAACCGCCGCCCCACTCCCCCGTCGATCACCCGATGGTCGTAGGAGAGACTGAGTGGCATCATCGGTGCGATGATGAGGTCGTCTCCGTCAACGATCGGCTTCGCCTTGGCCCGCCCAACCGAAAGGATCGCGGTTGTGCCGTAGGGCACGATCGGGGTTCCGTGGCCACCGCCTACGGCGCCAATATTGGAAACGGTGAAACTCTGGCCGGTCAGTTCGCCCGGAGTGAGGGTTCGCTCTCGTGCACCCTCCCCCAGTCTTCGAACCTCAGTGGCGAGGTCGAGAACGGACAGCATGTCAGCGTTGGCGATGACCGCGACCATCAATCCCTCAGGGGTGTCCACGGCGATTCCAATGTCATGAGAGCCGTGGATGATCAACTCGTCACCGTCGAGAGTCGAGTTGAATTCGGGGAACTCTTCAAGGGCCGGCAGGACCGCCTTGACCACAAGAGCTTCGATCGGAATGTTGACGCCGTGACGCTCACCAAGTGCTGACCGGACTTCCATGAGCCGGGTGGCGTCAACGTCGTCGAAGGTGGTTACGTGAGGGATCTCCTCCCAACTCCGACTCATGTTGGCGGCGATGGTCCGACGCAGTCTTGACATCGATCGACGTTCATCCTCCCTGGTCACAGAGGTCGGAGAGTCGGTTTCTGTTGGGGCGGGGGTTGGCTCGACGAAGGTCGGCTTGATTTCCTCGACCACCTCGTCAACAACGGTCGAAGCGGCAGCGACAGGGGTGATCGCAGATTCGACGTCCTGTCTCGTCACCCGGCCGCCCGGTCCGGTACCGACAATCGACTCGATTTCGACACCGGCGTCTCTGGCCAGCTTGCGGACCAACGGGAGCGCCTTGACCCGCTGAGAAGATCCCTCAGCAGTTTCGACTGGAGCACCAATCAGCTCAGCGCTGTCGTCGAGGGTTCCAACGATGGGGGCAGCTTGTGGGGCGGGTGGAGTCTCCGACATCACCTGGGAGGTGGCCGGCTGTGCCGATGGGGCAAATGGGGGCTCGGCGATCGAAACCGCTGCGTCGCTCTCGTCGCCGATAACGACCAGCACCGACCCAACCGGGATCACTTGACCTTCTGCGCCGCCATGTCTCACGACTATCCCGGCGAAGGGCGAGGGGATCTCCACAATGGCTTTGTCGGTCTCAACCTCGACCACCGGCTGATCCGCCTCGACATGGTCTCCCTCAGCGACCAGCCATCGAACGATCTCTGCCTCGGTGAGGCCTTCGCCAATATCCGGAAGTCTGAACTCGCGAGCCACTATCCCTCCAAAGTCTTCTCTGCGGCGGCGACGATTCGCTCCACGGTTGGAAGGTAGTGACCTTCGGAGCGCTTGAGCGGGAAGACGGTGTCCCAGCCGGTGACCCGCTCGACGGGGGCCAAAAGTGAGTAGAAGCATCGCTCCTGGATCGAGGCGACGATTTCTCCACCCAAGCCGCCGGTCAGAGGGGCCTCATGAACTACAACGGCGCGACCAGTCTTCTCCACCGAATCGGCGATGCCGTCCCGATCGAGGGGAGAGAGCGTGCGCACGTCGACCACCTCCACGGAGACACCCTCCCCGGCAAGTCGCCCTGCAGCCTCGCGGGTTTCCTTCATCATCGCCCCCCAACTGATCAGGGTGAGATCAGTTCCAGGGCGCTCGATGCGGATCGGACCGATATCGATCGTGTAGTAGATCTCAGGGATATCTTCCTTGACCGCTCGATAGAGACGGATTGGCTCGAGGAAGACAACCGGGTCGGGATCTTCGATGGCCGCCAGGAGGAGCCCACGCGCGTCGCGTGGGGTGGAGGGAACCACGACCTTGATCCCGGGGATATGGGTGTAGATCGCCTCGGTCGACTCGGAATGATGCTCCGCGGCGCCAATGCCGCCTCCAAAAGGCATCCGGATGACCATCGGGACCGTGAATCGGTGATTGGAACGGTTGCGCATGCGGGAGACGTGGTTGATCACCTGGTCGTACGCCGGGTAGGAGAAGCCCATGAACTGCATCTCTGCGACAGGTCGCATCCCGGCGATCGCCATGCCAAATGCGGCACCAACGATTCCTGACTCGGCCACTGGTGTGTCGAAGACGCGGTGTGGTCCATGACGATCCATCAACCCGTCGGTGATCCGAAAAACACCACCCGTGCGCCCGATGTCTTCACCGAGGAGCACGACGCGGTCGTCGGCCCCCAAGGCAGTGTCGAGTGCGCCATTGAGCGCTTGTGCCAGATTGGTCTCAGCCATCGCTGCCGCCCGTCGGATCGGTGTTGGGTGCAAACATTCGACCGAGCATCTCATCGACCGTTGGCTCTGGAACAGCTTCTGCCCATTCGACAGCTTCTTCGATGCGTCGCGAGGCATCGGCTTCCAACTGGTCCTGCCAGGTCTGATCCCAGCCTCCCGCCCTTTGCAGCAGCAGCCTCACCCTCTCGAGTGGGTCACGCTCGACCCATGGAGCGGCCTCGGCCCCATCGCGATATCGTGAGGGGTCGTCGGCGGTGGTATGGGGGCCCACCCGATAGGTGAGAGCCTCGATGAGACTCGGCCCATCACCACGGCGCGCTCTGTCGGCGGCTTCCCTCACCGCCACGAGGACAGCGACCACATCATTTCCGTCGATCCTCACACCGGGCATGCCGTAGGCATCGGCC
>JBAVIK010000140.1:0-9256 GCA_049686815.1 Acidimicrobiia bacterium
GCCTGAAGGCAGATCTGAACGACGCAGCCTTGTTGGATGAAGCTCTCGGCGCGTTGGTAGCGAAACATCGCGCCGCGGAGATCGACGCCGCATACGCCGCGTACGATGTTCAGTCACTCGACGAGTCGGACGAATGGGGCGACCTCGCGTCGTTTCGTGGGGCCGCAGCTTCGTCTTGAGCGATCTGCCGGCTAGGGGGGAGGTGTGGTGGTGCGAGCTGCCGGAGATCAGTCGCCGCCCCGTCGTTGTGCTGTCTCGGGATGCGGCAATCCCCAGACTCCGACGGGTGCTGATCGCTCCATGCACGACGACGATTCGAAGTCTGGCGAGTGAGGTGCTCTTGGAGCCTGGTGAGGATCCGATCCCGCTTCAGTCTGCGGTCAATCTGGATTCAGTGGAGAGTGTCTCAGTTGGAACGTTGACCGAGCGCCTTGGCCGGTTGGGTGACGAGCGCATGCGCGAGGTGTGCGCTGCCCTGGCGGTGGCCGTCGACTGCTACATGTAGTTCGAACGTGCAGCGGAAACCCGGATCCTGTTCCACGAATCTCACCCCGGCTCTTAGCGTCTCGTGGCTCTCGGCCCACAGGTCGCCCCACAAGACGGTCAATGCTCGCTGTTTCCCCAGGTTGCAGCGTTTGCCGCATCTTTCGCAACGAGGGGGTCGGGGGTTCAAGTCCCGTCAGCTCCACCCATCAGCAACCAGCTAACAGCAATGTGGCGGCGCCACGAGGTCGGGGACGCTCTGGACTCTCGACCATCCCAATCGCAGAGCGAGGTCGGCTGCGACCGCCTGCATCATGCTGGCGACACTCGCGTATTCTGATTCAGCAAGTCTCGAGTCGGGCCCGCTAGTCCCTACATGTCGGGCTCCACGACTTGTTGCAATAGCATGATAGCCGTGCTATCATGTTCCCCGTGATCCGAAGCTTCGGTGATCAGGCGACTGAAGACCTTTTCGATGGTCGAAACTCCAAGGCTGCCCGTCAGAGGTTGCCTCGGTCTCTGTGGAAGGTGGCTGCGAGGAAGCTGGACGCACTCGATCAGGCCGAGATCATGGACGACCTGCGGGTACCTCCCGGGAACCGCTTGGAGGCGCTTCGGGGAGATCGTCGCGATCAGCACAGCATCCGGATCAATGACCAATATCGGATCTGTTTCCGTTGGACGGAGTCGGGTCCGGTCGACGTTGAAATAGTCGACTATCACTGAGGTAAGACATGGTCCGTGTTCCAACCCATCGAACCCCTACCCATCCGGGGGAGATGTTGCTCGAAGAGTTCCTCGAACCGCTGGGGATTACTCAGCGGGAGTTGGCAGACGCAATCGGTGTGCCCTACCAGAGGGTCAATGAGATCGTCAACGGGCGTCGCGGCGTGACGCCGAGCACCGCCCTAAGGCTCTCGCGGTATTTTGGCACGTCGAATGGCTTCTGGATGAACGGTCAGATGCGATGGGACCTATACCACGCACAGCAGAGTGAGGGCGATGAGGTCCGCCGGATTCGTCCCCGTCCTCAACGCGAGGCCGTCTCCTAGACCTGACACTGGGTCTACTGAGACAGGTCCACGTTCACCAGTTCTCACTCGGTCTCACTGCTCCTCACGTCGCTTGCCCCACAGCCGCCCCACAAGACGGAGGACGGGCACCGTTTCAGCTGGTCAGAGGGTTTTGGCCCATCGTTCGCAACGAGGTGTCGCGCACTCGCTCCGCGAGTCCGTTGGTTCAAATCCCGTCATTTCCACTGAAAGCCCTGGTCAGGGCGATTTCTGGAAGTGCGACAGCTTGCCGCTCGGACCGCTTCGCAGTCGTCGCCCCACAGAGGCTCCACAAACCGACTCAAATCCTGGTTCGAGCATATCTCGGGCTGGCTCCGGTCCCCGTTGAGCCAGCAAGTGGTCCTAGGCGTCCTTGCTGGCGATGGCGACTGTGTTTGTTTGGTCTCCGGTCGTGATGACGATGGCGTAAAGGTCATTGGTGGCGACCGAGGACGCCCCGGTGACCCTCGCGTTGGCGCCGAGGGTGGGTCCCCATGTCGCCATCGGTTGCCATTCGCCGTTCTCTGCTACTGCCCAGGCCACGTACTTGTCGCTTTCCGGCAGGTTCACCACTTCGATTTCCACGGCAGTTCCCCAAGGCTTCTCGATGACCAAAACGGTTCCTGAGGCCGCAGTTCCCTGTTCGAAGGCGAGGGCCGTTCCGTCGTTTGTTCCTCCATCTTGTGGTGCGGGAATTAGGAGCGCGACTGTTGCTGCCACGCCGGCTATGGCAGCCGTCCAGCGCCAACGTCTGCGACTCTGGTGCATGCTCTTCCATTCTGTTTCGATGGATCTCGAGGCGAGTTCGACGATGCGGGTAGGCGCTGCTGGCTGGTCTGGGTCGACCTGGCTCAGCAGCCCGGGAAGGGGAGCCAGGGAGACCACTTCCTCACGGCACTCTTCGCAGCCGGCCAGATGGTTTGCGAAGCTGGCCCGCTCGTCGGAGTCAAGTGCGCCGAGCACGTATGCCGCCGGCCACTCTCGGTATTGGCGGTGGTCGCTCATTCCAGGATCCCCCGTTCCTCCAGGCTGGTTCTCAGATTTCGCATCGCGTAGTAGAGCCTCGACTTGACCGTTCCCGCCGGAATGCCAAGTCGCCGGGCGATCTGGGTGACACTGCGTCCGGCGTAGTAGGCGTCGACGAGAACCTCCCGGTGGGACTCGGACAGCTCCATCAGCGCATCACGAACCACCGAAGATTCGTCGACCAGGTCGATGTCTGAGGCAGACTCATCCTCGGGGATCGCCGAGTCGGTGACGATGCGGAGGTGGCGGGCGTTCGAGCGGTAGTGGTCGGCGGCAGTGTTGCGTAGGATCCCGAACAGCCATGATTTCTCACTGCCTCTCGCCGGATCGAACTGATCGTACTTACGCCAGGCCTTGACCAGTGATTCGGCGACGACCTCCTCAGCATCACTGGGGTCACCGAACCGCCGGAGTGCCCAGCCGTAGAGGGTTGCCCCGTGCTCGGCGTGAACGCGACGGATGAAACGATCGGCTTCGTCCGATCCGCCCCGTTCGATTCCGCCTTCCATCACCGCTGAGTTTGCCAGACGCCTACTGAACGGCCTCTCCAGCTGGGGAGACTACGAACCAGACGTCGCTGAGTCCCTGCCCGTTCGCGTCGCCGGGAGCAGAGTCGCTGGCAAAGTAGTACAGGGGCCAGCCGTTGTAGGTGACCTGCTTGCTCCCGTCACCGCGGGTGGCTGAGCCGATCAGGGCGGCGTCAATTCCGTCTCCTGCTGAGAAGTCTCCGGTCAAAGGGGGCCAAGTCGCCTCGCACGAGTCATTGCAGGTGCTGTCACCCTGGTTGTCGGGGATGAACAGGTAGAGGGTCTTTCCTTCGCCGTCGACAAGCATCGTGCCCAAGGCGCCATCGGAGACCGTCAAGGCGAACCCTGTGGCGGCTTCAGCGATAGTCACCTCGGCTCCCACAACGGCGACCCCTCCCTCGGCGGTGGTAGCGGGGATGTCAACTGCATTGTCGGGAGGCGCAAACTCGTACTCGCCGTTCTCATCCATGTCGATGTGAGCCATCGGAAATAGCAGATCGGTCGATTCCAAGGGCGCGTCCAGCTTTACGGCAACGTCGGTCGATATGCCCTCTGGGAGTAGTTCCGAGTGGCCAATGATCGGACCCGGGCTTCCGTCCGCATTGGCGTGGACAGCAATGAAGCCAGGGGAGGGGAGTGTGACCGATGCCACAACTATGGAACTCCCATCTGACTCCTGGGCCTCGAATACGACTTCCGCTGGTGATGTTGGAGGGCCTGCTGCCGTAGTGTTTGTGGCGGCGTTCGTGGTCGCTGCCGCCGCTTCGTTGGTGGTCGTCTCAGTGGTGACGGTTCCGCCGCAGGCGGCAACAACCAGGGCCAGTACGGTGACCAACGGAACCAGTCGTCTCATCTGCTATCTCCATTCCGTAGGGTTTTCTAAGGGATACGGGGAGAACCCGTGAATTGGTTCAAACCGCCTCGGCTCCGGCTGTCCGCACTCTTCTTGAGGATCTCGGAAGGAGCTATGAGCAGTGCGAACGTCGGCTCGCTCAGATGATGGAGCGCTTGTTCGTGGCAGACACCGTGTCGCCGGCACACGGGCGACTGCTAGGACATAGATCACGCCGCAAACCGGACAAAGAGCGGGAAGGCGGAGTGGCGCTTCATGCACGCCGACCACGCAACCGACCTGGATTTGGTGGACGGGGGATTCGATCTTCTCGTCTCGCTTTATGCCGGGTTCATCTCAGAACACTGCACGAAGCATCTCAAACACGGCGGCTACCTACTCGTCAATCCAAGTCACGGGGATGTTGCGATGGCGTCGATCGATCCACGCTATGAACTGGCTGCGGTCGTCCAATCGCGAAGCGGTGCCTACCACGTGAGTGACGAGAAGCTCAATAGGTACCTCCAAGCCAAGAAGGATGTGAGGGTCACGAAGAAGCTGCTCCACGAAAAGGGCCGTGGCATCGGCTACACAAAGTCACCCTTCGCGTACATCCTTTAGACGTACTGCCTAACTGGTACTTAAAGCCGCGCCATCGGTGGTGAGCCCCAGCCGCAAAGTCTGAGCAGACTTGGCTTGAAGGCTCACGGGACCTGCCCGCCGTTCCTAGTCTGAACGTGTCAGGTCGAGACGCATGAACGGTCTTGTGGGCGAACGCCGTTCGACTTCATGGAAACCGCATCTTTCGAACATTGTATCGAACCCCATCCAAGCCCATATCGGTGGTGTTTCGTTGCTGCGCGCTTCCATAGGGTATCCCTCCAGGACTGTGGCCCCGTTCTGTTTGGCGTAGTCGACGGCAGCTCGGAGGAGGGCGAGGCCCACTCCCTGGCGACGATGGCTTTTTGCAATGACAAAGCAGGTGACCGCCCAAGCGTCGCGATTGTCCAGTGGTCTAGATATGGGGGAGCGATATAGCCGCGAGTATCGATGTCGCGGCCCGATCTGGACCCAACCCACTGGTTTCCGGTCCAGGTATCCGATCAGGCCGGGCATCTCCCCAGCTTCGATCCACGTGCGGGCGAGCCTGCGATTCTCGTCGCCCTTGTTCTCCTCGAACTCGCGAGACGTCTGGCGAAAGAAGGTGCAGAAGCAGCCGGCTGCCCCACCCTGAGGGCCCATGATCTCTAGCCAGTCCTGATGGGTCTCTATTGAGAGTTCCTTGGTTTCCAGGGCTCGTAGTTCCATATGGTTGAGGCCACCGTGGAGCTCAAGCTCCTGACATCGCTGCCGTCCGGGGCAGGTCCATCGGGCGGACGGCGCCAATTCTCGCCATGCTCGGCGAGACGCCGAGGTGAGCCCGGAAGCTGTTGGCCATGTGGGAGTGGTCGTAGAACCCAGCTTCTACTGCCACCATCGACAGATCATCGGCGCCAGAGACTATCTGTTCCAGTGCGTGGAGGAGTCGGAGTTGGGTGCGTCTCCGAGTAAGGCTTCTGCCCGTAACAGCCTTGAACACTCGACTCAAGTGGTGGGGTGATACGCCAACATCGCTTGCAACATGGGCCAGATCGCAATCCTCTTGAAAGTGGAGGGCTAGGTGCTCGTCCGCATCGATTGCCACTTGTCGATGTTGGTTTGAGTGGAGGGAAGGAGCTAGCGACTCTCCTGTGCTGTGAGTCAGAGTGTGGAGAACGAACTCGTCGAGTTCCAGGCGAGTCAGCTCGCGACGCGCAGCTCGGTTCACGAGTCGGATGAGTCGGAAATCGAAACTCGGTTGGGTGAAGGCTGACATTGGCGGGAAGCCACCTTCGGCGTCGATGAAGGGATCGATGATTCGCTGACTCAAGGAGAAGTAGAAGCTCCGATCATTTGCGCCGTACGGGTGGAGCACACGATGGGTTTGACCTTTGCGGAAGAAGAGGACCTTTGACGGAGTGGCCGAGGTGAGATTCGAACCGGTATCAACTGAGAACACCCCCTCAACCGGGAATACCAGTGTGTGATGTTTCTCGGTCTCCTCCACCTCGGTTTCGGCGTCGGTGAGATCACATCTGGATGCTCCGAAGAGGACATCGCTTGTTCTGAGCAAGACGGAGTTGTTCGGCATGGAAACCTGTGTCATGACGATCGTACCCTCGTCTTGTAGAACCACCGAGCGGGTTGCTTCGTGTCGGTCTCCGCGCGAAGTCGCCGTTTGCGGAGGTGAATCTCGTTTGAAGGGCTTGGGGTGTCGGTGATGCATTCTTGAACCGCTCAACATCAGACAGAGTCCTTTGTTCAGTTTCGAGTCGGCTAGCGATGCAGCCAAGAGCCGGGTTGATGCATAGAGCTGCAAGGGTGAGTTCAATCCGCCGAGCGAGGCGGAGTATCTCTTGGAGTTCCTTGGGACCCGATCCCGCCTGACTGTCGACCCGCCGCCCACAAACAGCACAAGGATCTCCTAGCCGAACGATCATTCATCCCCCAAGATCCTTGGCATGAGTCAACTCCACGACGTCGACACAACCGCGGCCGCTGATGAGATCCGCCGCCATGTCATCAGTCTGTTCGACGCCTACCTTGCGGGAGATCTCGAAGCACTGAAGCATGGTCGCACCGCCGAATGGAAGGGATTCCAAATCCGAAGCACCAGGTTGATCCGAGGTGTCGACGAGTACATGCGCGAACTAGAACGTGTGATGGGCGGGCTAAAGGTCGATAAGTACGAGTTTCTCGACTTCGAAGTCGAGGTTGAAGGAGACATTGCGCTCGTGTACTACCTGGCGCGTGACTACCTCAGGATCGATGACCCCGAAACCGTTGGATCTGTTCCTCCGACGATCTTGATTAGAAGCATCGACGTCTACCGACAACTTGATGGCAGCTGGATCCAGGCAGGTTCGAACATCTGCGCTATCGCAGATCCCCAAGCGGTCTGAGGGCATGGACTGAGTGACTACACAGCGATTTCGGTTCGGCCGGTTGTGGCTCGCCTCCGTCTCGTCGAACCTCGGCGACGGATTGGTGCTCGCCGCCTTTCCGCTGTTGGCCGCCAACTTCACCGACGATCCGATCGCGATATCGCTGCTGACGGCCACGATGGGGCTCCCCTGGCTCGTGTTGGGGCCGATATCTGGCGCCATTGTCGACCGCTACGACCGTCGTCTCCTGATGGTGGCCTTCGACACCGTACGAGCGACGTGCCTCGCACTGTTCGCACTTGCCCTAGTAGCCGGCACAGAATCGCTGTGGCTTCTATACGTCGTCGTGTTTCTGATCGCCGCCGGCGAGACAGTCGTTGATACCTCAGCTCAGTCGCTACTCCCTGCGCTGATACCCAAAGACAAGCTAGATCGGGCCAATGGGCAGTTGTTCTCAACGATGACCATCGCAAACCGATTCATCGGCCCCCCACTTGGTGGGCTTCTCTTCGGAGTCTCGGTAGTTGCCCCCGTCATCGCAGATTCGACAAGCTTCGCCATCGCGGCTCTCCTGATCTTCAGCCTCAGCGGGCGCTATTCAGCGTCCAGCAAGGATGAGCGCGCTCTGCAAAGCGTCACAGCGAGCGTCGTCGAGGGACTGCGGTGGTTGTGGTCGCATCGGGCGATCAGGACCTTCGCAATCGGAGCCGCACTCCTCAACATCGGGATAGTGGCAGGGGAGGCAATCCTCGTCCTTTTCGCAACAGAGCAGCTGTCACTCGGTGGAGTCGGGTTCGGGGCCCTATTCGCGGCCACAGCCGCCGGATACGCCATGGGGTCGGCAATTGCACCACCAATCGCTGCGAGAGCGAACCGGCTCACGATCGTCGGTTCAAGCGTGGTCGGAATCGCAATCTCCCTTGGAATAGTCGCTGTCGCATCACATTGGGCAGTCGCTGCATCGGGTCTGTTCGGGGTCGGTTTGGCAACCGGCCTCTGGGATGTGATAGCGGTGTCGTTCAGGCAAGCAGCGGTACCCGATCGCCTGTTGGGCAGGATCATGGCCGCATACCGAGTGATTGCGCACGGTTCTATCCCGGTTGGAGCCCTGCTGGGAGGAATCGCCGCACGAATTTGGGGCAACAGAGCGGCCTTCTGGGTCGGGTCAGGCGTTGTCCTTCTTGCGGTGGTGTTCGTCGTGGTGAACCTGCGTGGCGTAGAACTCGACCCGGCGAAGGTCGACGACGCGACCAATACCGGATGACCGGATGCAATCGACAAACGGCAGGGTGACTTCACGTTGGACACAGCCGTCGCGAATGACGAACTCACATTTGATCTGGAAGTTCAAAGAGGCTTCGACAGTCAGCTCTCATGAACCAAGGCTCCGCTATGTGGAGAGGACGCCATTCTCGTAGGCCCGTGACACGGCCGCGGCCCGGTCCGATACGGCCAGCTTGTCGTAGATGTGGACCAGGTGCGTCTTCACGGTGGCTTCGCTGATGTGGAGACGTCTGGCGATTTCGGCGTTGGTGTTGCCGTTGGCGACTTCCCGCAGGACGTCGATTTCACGTGACGTGAGTGCGTCGGGTGAAATGCTGTGCGTTCGCTCGACGAGCCGTTTGGTGATTGGAGGGGCGAGAACGGTTTCCCCGGCGGCGGCTCGGCGGACGGCATCGATGAGGTCTTCGGTTGGCGAATCCTTCAGCATGTAGCCGGCGGCTCCGGCTTCGACTGCTCTCACGATCGCTTCGTCGGTGTCGTAGGTGGTCAACACCAGAATGGCCACCTCGGGGCGGCGCTCTCTCACAGCCTTGGTCGCCTCGACGCCGTCCATGTTCGGCATCCTGAGATCCATCAATACAACATCAGGGTTCTCGGCGAGGGCGGCCGAGAGGGCGTCTCGCCCGTCAGCCGCTTCTGCGACCACCTCGATGTCAGGCTCATCTAGGAGCAGGGCGACCACGCCTTGTCTCACGATCGGATGGTCGTCGGCCACCACCACCCTGATTTTCTGGTTCATGAATCCACCGGGAGTAGAACCGTGAGGATCGTGCCGCGTTCGTCGCCGGCTTCGATCTTCAGGTTTCCAGAGAGAGACTCGACCCGACGGGCCAGCGTTGCAAGACCCTGGCCGCCCGTGAGGTTCCCCCGATCGCTCACTCGGCCGCCCCCGAACCCGTTTCCATCGTCACGGACTCCGAGTGTCACCGCGTCGTCGAGATAGGACAACGTCACATCGACGCGACCTGGCTGGGCGTGCAAGCACGCGTTGCGCACGCCCTCCTGTGCCGCTCGCAACAGAACGGTTTCCCCGGCGGCGGCTCGGCGGACGGCATCGATGAGGTCTTCGGTTGGCGAATCCTTCAGCAT
>JBAVIK010000141.1:0-6908 GCA_049686815.1 Acidimicrobiia bacterium
CCGATCTCCCTGTCGACGAGCTACTCGCCCTGCGATCGAGCACGAGGGGAAAGGTCGAAGAACCCTTCGATGACGTGTTCCATGGGCCCTGGCCGCAGATCGGTGAGGCAGCGCAGCGAGAGTTCGGGACAGAGCTGGCGCATCTGATACCTCCAGAGGAACCGCCATCCCGGATCGCTTTCAACTACGCCCTGAAGCACCATCTTCCGGCCAAGACGAGCCTCATCGCAGACCAAGTGCGTGTCCATTCACGGCAAATCGCGTCCGCAATGGGTTTGGGCACAGCCGACGCCCCCGGATCTCTCAGTCGCGCCGATCGTCACCGAGTCGCGTTTGGCGACGTAACTGTGATGACATCACGAACGAAGCGACTCGCCAAAGACTCTCGCTCAATCGACCCTGCAACTGGTGAGATCAGGGACAGGCGCCACGATCCTGACGCATCCCTTCACACCACTGGAGGTGGCGCAGTCGTACCAGGACTGGCGTTCGCCTTCACCCATCTCCGAGGGCCGCAGCGAAACCAGCAGACAATCCTGGCCATCGACCCAGTCCCCCAAAAGGGACGCCCCGAAGGACACGTTGCCGTCGACCAGTACCTCGAGGCCGCACAGGATCTGCCCGGATTGGTGGGCTACGCATACGACCGAGCCCTGCGAGGAGTCCATCTCGATCGCCTGCTCAAGGCTGGCCATCTCGGACTCGTCGGCACCCACCGAGCCAAAGGAAAACTCGCCGACAGGTATCACGGAGTGGAAACCCACCACAAGCGTGACGGGACCACCGAGGAAGTCGAGATCCACTTGATCGGAGGAGCGCCGCATACCCGTACCTTTGATGTAGACGGGAACGAACAACTCTCCCGACTTCAAAGGAAACGGATCAACAAGCGACGCAACAGGTCGGCAAATACCTTTCGGATGTCTGCCGAGTACGGCATAGACGCTGCGAACGGTGAACCAGATGGGTATGTGCGGATCAGACTCGACCAAACCGCACCGGACACAATTGCTGGATACAACCGCCCCGAGCACCTCAGAGCGTTTCCGGAAAGTGACCCGACCTTCACCAACCTGCAGAAGCCAATACGTGCCTCAGCCGAATCGGCGAACCGGACCATCGACGACCACCACCCCCGCGAACGCCTCCACCACTTCGGGTTCGAGAAATCTCACCTCTCCATGTTGGCTTGGCAGGTGTATCGGAACGCACAAACGGAAGCGGTCTTCATTCGCATCCAGGGGTCGCAAGGCATAGTGCCCGACCTCGGCCAAACCGCCTGAGCATTCTCCGATTCCCCTCTACCACGGATAGGCTCCAACAGAAGAGGCGCTCCCAGGAGCGAACAGCGGATCCCGGGCTTCCTGATTCAGTCTCCAGGCATCTACTCTTGGAATCGCCAGGCGGAATCGGTTCTCAACCGCGTTTCCAACCCATCCCGCCCCCGTAGCTCAGGGGATAGAGCACCGGCCTCCGGAGCCGGGTGCGCAGGTTCGAATCCTGCCGGGGGCGCAAACCCTTCCGCCCTCAGTCCGCTCGATATTGCCGACTATCGAGTGGTCAGCCAGTGCGGGTGAAGACGTACGCGAATGGCGACCTGGTGTAGGCAATGCCTCGACCTGACTCGTGAAGCGTCTGTGGAGTAACGCTCACTGGCTTCTTGGGTATGAGATAGGTGCTGAGGTTGTCGGTTCGGACCCGATAGTCACCGGTTTGTGATGTCACAACGCCTGACAACTCGTATCTCGGATCGATGGAAGCCATTGCGGCATCCCCGTGGCTGGAGTTGACTAGCAGCGTCCCTCCGATCCGGAGGTAGTCAGTGCAGGCTTCCGACACGAGCCCTGCGTAGAGCGACACCAACACGTCGAAAGATCCTGCTCCGAGCCCAAGGTTGGTGTAGTCACCATGGATGAAGCTGACAGCCGCTGTTGGAGACCCACCTTCGGACGAGATGATTTCCGATACCCCTTCGGTGTCGCTGAAGAAGCGAGCAGCCCGCTTGTCCACGTCAACATAGGTCACCGACGAGAACGCCATCGATGCTCCAACATCGACATATGAGCCGGGGTACAGAACAGACCCGTCACCGATTGCTGCCTTGACGGCCGTGAACAGTCGCTTCCGGTCACCCTTGTGAGCGTCCTGCTTGTCCCACAGTGCAAGAGTTCGCGCATCCACGCCAGCAGCCTAAGGCGCTACGCACAACGGCATTTATCGAGCGGCTCGAAACCCAAACTCGACATCCGTGTGGTGTCACATCACAGACACAAAAACGTCTTCTTGTAGGAATAGTGGGACGGATTTACGCAACCGGCTTGAGTAATCCTTAGAGAGGGTGCGCGAGTCTCTGACCTGGGGGTTTCATCTATTGTAAGGGTTGATACACGGTTCTGGCCTCCGGAGCCGGGAGCGCGCCGCTTCGCTTCCAAGAGGTTCGAATCCTGCCGGGGCACAAACGATTCCGACGTCAGTTCTTTGCCGACTAGGCCGGCACTCAGTGCTCGCTTCTGATCACACCAAGGCCGCGAAAGGCACCCGGACTGACTGGATCTTACAGAGGCTAGCTAGTCTCTGAACTGGGTTTTCGTAGTGAATGGGGGGCGACATCGCCCCACCGGCCTCCACATCTGCCGTGCGCGGCGCTACACCAGAATCGCGTCGTCGTACGACACCGAAGCGTGTTCACCATCGAACAGATTGCGCTCTTCCATCCAGGTCTGGGTCGAGTCGTAGACCTCTCTCGTATATGGCTCGAAGACGATCCTCTCCCCTGGGCCAAAACCGTTGACATCTACCTGGTCGTGAAACTCGACTGGGAGCTCTTTAAGGAAGAAGTGCTTGTAGCGCGACGGCTCGGCGTCGATGTCCCGTTGTGCACGTCGCAGGGCGCGGAAGTACTTCGCCAAGTCATTCGGGGAGACGTCGTCCTCAACAATGAACCCGATCATGAAAGTGGTGTCGAGAACCTTTCGGAAGCCCTTCTGTTCCAGGACATACATCGAGTACCCAAACATGTTTGCCGCCTGGAGCTCGCCCGAGAGCATTCCCTCGAGCCGGTCACGGGGACCGCCTCTGTAGGTGATGACGATGTCTTCGCTCCCCAGGACATTCTCGAGCGACTCCACGGCCGAGAAATGGCTCCCCGAGTGATAGCCGACGGCAACTGGAATCCCGGCCAAATCCGCCGCCCCAACCACCGGCGAGTCACCTGGGACAAAGATCCCTGCGGGTGTCACCGAGTAGGCGTGACCCCACATCTTCCCGTGACGTGAAGTCGCGGCCATGTTGACTGCCCAATGACAGGCCGAACCGATTGCACACTCATTTCCAGCGGCCATGGTCTCGAATGCACCAGAACGATGCTCAGCGCCCCCCGATGCGGCCCCGGCGACAATGTCGTTCATAAGAGTGTTATGGACGAATTCGTACTCGAGGCCCTCATCGTTGAAGTAGCCCTTCTCGTCCGCAACCCATTCCTGAATACGTCCGTGGGTCTGGATCCGAAATCTGGGCATCAACGTCCTCCTGTCAGGAACGAACACCTTCAACGTACGGGACGGCCGATGGGTGTGCAATAAGTAGAAGGGCCACGACGGTGGCCCTTCTACGAGTCAGGCATTGCTTGGTGGAGGAATACCAATGCTGCGCTGGCTTCTATTTGGCGAGATGATCGTCGCCTGGCGTCGCCTCGCTCTCATTGTCATCGGCACCTTCCTCGATCCCCTTACGGAATTCTTTGGCGGATGATCCCAGCGACCGGGCCAGCTTGGGCAGCTTGGTCGCGCCAAAGACGAGCAGGACTATCAAGAGGATGATGAGTAGTTCCTGACCCCTCAAACCGAACATTTCATGCTCCTTGTGCGACCGTACGCGACCTACCGTAGACGGCTGGATCCGGTCACGGGTGCTGGGCCTCTGGATCCAAAAGGCGCGATCGACGAAGCGGAGCTTCGAAGGGGCATCTAGAATTTCGGGTTCCAACGTCTGTTCAAGGAGGCCCTGTTGAGCGGTGATGTGACCACCGGCATCGACTACCTAGCCGCACGTGTCAGAGATGTCGTAAACCAGGGGCGTTCTGAAGCAGCGACGGGCGACGGTGTGGCCGCAGTCCTGCGCAGTCAGATCACCCGTGACGATCTCCTCCGACCTGAGGATTGTGTTGGAGACCCGGACAGATACAAACAACACATCCTTCATGTCGAGCCAAACGGATCGTTTTCCATCGTCTCACTGGTTTGGCTCCCGGACCAGATCACCCCGATTCACGATCACGTTTCATGGTGTGTGGTCGGAGTCCATCAAGGCGAAGAAGCCGAAGAGCGGTTTCGCATGGTGGAGAACAACGGTGCCTCCCATCTCGAGGTCGAGGGCACTGGCACCAACCCCGAAGGCCTGGTGGTTTGGCTGTCGCCACCCGGTGACATCCACCGTGTCCGCAATGCCGGCGATGGGACTGCGATATCCATTCATGTCTACGGAGCGGATATCTCAGTACTCGGAACCAGCATCCGCAGGGAGTACGACCTGCCGGTCAGAGTCTGACATGGGCAAGGCCTCGGGATTCGAATTCCGCCTTCGCAAGAGCGGTGATGTGGTAATCACCCACAACGGGACGACAGCGACGACTCTCCGGGGAGCCAGGGCCGAACGGTTCCTCGTCGACGTTGCGAGTAAAGACGCCCAAGAGCTGATGGCGCGTCTCACCGGAAACTACAAACGAGGCAACGAGCGGCGTTAGAAACTGTCATCCAGCTCGCGTAGAGTTGTCCGTATGCCGAGAGCCATCTGGAAAGGTGCGATCAACTTCGGACTGGTGACCATCCCCGTCGGGTTGTACACAGCAACCGACAACAAGACCCCGAAGTTCAAGCAGCTACGCAAAACAGACCATTCGCCGATCAAATACAAACGCGTTGCCGAGGCGGACGGAGAAGAAGTCGTCTGGGACGAGATCGTCAAGGGCTACGAGTTCGAGAAAGACCGGTATGTGGTCTTCACAGACGATGAACTCTCATCGGCACACCCCGAGGGCAACAAGCTCGTCGACGTCATTCAGTTCGTTGATGAAGACGAGATCGACCCGATGATGTACAAGTCTTCGTACTACTTGGCGCCTGAGAAGACGGGCGTCAAGGCCTACCGGATCCTGGAAGAGGCCCTCCAGGAAAAAGGGCGGGTGGGTATCGCCAAGGTCTCAATCAGAGAGAAACAACAGCTGGCGACGCTGAGGGCCAAAGACGGGATCATTGTCATGGAAACGATGTTCTGGCCCGATGAGCTGCGTGACGCTGAATTCGAGGAACTCGACGCCAACATCGAGATTCGACCTGAAGAAGTCGAGATGGCTGCGACGATTATCGACAACCTTACGAGACCGTTCCAAGCCGAGGATTTCCAGGATGCCACTCGAGCCGCAGTCGAAGAGCTTGCTTCCAAAAAGGTCGCTGGCGAAGAAATCGTCGCACCGGCTTCCCCCGAGCCCACCAAGGTGGTCGACCTCCTCGAAGCGCTCAAAGCCTCCGTCGAGGCCACCAAGACCAAACAAGCCAAGGCCGGTTGAGCACTTGACTGAATCCAGACGACCGACTGCCGGTTGACGGCGAGGTCGTGGCAGTCAACAGGGTCCTGAACAGTCCCACACCCGTCGAGCCATTCACCTGGGGCGTCGCTGCATCCGCCTACCAAATCGAAGGTGGAAGACATGAGGGAGGTAAGGGCGAGTCGATCTGGGATCGGTTCAGTGACCAAGGGCGACTTCGTGATGTTGGCGATCTTGCCTGCGATCACTATCACCGGTGGGAGGAAGACCTCGACCTGATCGCGGCTCTCGGAGTAGACGCCTATCGGTTCTCGGTGGCCTGGACCCGGATCCTCCCTGATGGCGATGGACCGATCAGTCGCGAGGGCATCGAGTTCTATCGTCGCCTGGTCGAGGGGATGATTGACCGCGGAATTGCCCCGTACCTCACTCTCTATCACTGGGACCTGCCCCAGGCGTTACAACTTGGTGGTGGCTGGGCCAATCGAGACACGATCGACGCGTTCACCAGTTATGCGTCGATCCTGGCTACAGAGATGGGTGATCTGGTGTCCGGCTGGATCACCCACAATGAGCCCTGGGTGTCCGCCTTTCTCGGTCACCTCGAGGGTGTCTTTGCCCCTGGCCTCACCGACTGGAACACGGCTCTCACCGCAGCCCACAACATGCTGGTGTCGCATGGACGGGCCGTCATGGCCATCCGATCAGAGTTGCCGGGGGCGAGGGTGGGCATCGCCCTCGATTGCAGGCCATGCAGACCGGCGACTCCTGAAACCACCGAGGCCACCCGCCACTTTGACGGGTTTCGCAACCGATGGTTCTTCGACCCTGTCTTTGGCAAGGGCTATCCGTCAGACACGGTCAGAAGTTACGAGTCGCTGGGCCGACTCCCGGGAGGCATCGAGAGTCTCGTCCAGCACGGTGATATGGAAGATATTGCGGCACCAATCGATTTCCTTGGCATCAACTACTACACGACTATCGCGGTGAAGGCGGGCTGGGAAGAGGTAGACGAGCCGGAGGGACCCATGGGTGCTGATGCCCCGGATGAGTTCACCGAGATGGGTTGGCTGATCGACGAGAAGGGATTGACTCAATTCCTCAAGCGAGTCAACGAGGAGTATTCGCCACCTTCGATACTCGTGACTGAGAACGGAGCGTCCTATTCGGACGGTCCCGGACACGACGGAACGATCGGAGATCAGCGACGCATCGAATATCTCGAAAAGCACATTGCGGCCATTTTCGAGGCCCGAGCCGCGGGTGTTCCGGTCGACGGCTACTTCGTGTGGAGCATCCTCGACAACTTGGAATGGGTCAGTGGCTTTTCTCAGCGCTTTGGCCTCGTCTGGGTCGATCACCAAAC
>JBAVIK010000142.1:0-5491 GCA_049686815.1 Acidimicrobiia bacterium
CCGCCATCCTTTGGGGTCTTGTCCAAGGTCTTACGGAGTTCCTCCCGATCAGCTCCTCTGGTCACCTGGTGATCATCCCCGCCTACCTGGACAGACTTGGCTGGGATATCGCCCCTCCTAGCCTGGCCGTCTCAGCCGTACTTCATCTGGGGACTCTGGCTGCCGTCCTCGTCTACTTCCGTTCAGATGTGATGAAGGTGCTCAGGTTTCGATCGGACGCCGAGGGAAGAACGATTGCGCTGCTCGTCGCGATTGGAACCATCCCGGCGATCGTCGGCTTGCCTCTCAAGGACACCCTCGACGCCTTCCAGGGCACAGTCTCCAACGTGGGTTGGACTCTCATGTTGACCGGAGTGATTCTCGCCATTGGCCAGAGGCTGGCATCCGGGATGCGACAGCTTGGGGATGGTCGGATCGCCGATGCGATTGTCATCGGCATCGCTCAGGCATTTGCTCTGATACCCGGGATATCCCGTTCGGGCATAACCATCGCCGCCGGCTCGGGGAGAGGGTTTGAGCCGACCCAGGCAGCCCGATTCTCGTTTCTCTTGGGCATCCCCGCAATCGCAGCGGCCGGGCTGAGCCAGCTCCCCGACCTGATCGACTCGGGTGAATTCGGTATCGATCTGATGGTGGCGATGGTGGTCGCGGGGTTAGCCGGCTATTTTGCGATCGCATGGCTGCTCAGCGCCCTGCGTCGAGTCGGCCTCGGTCCGTTCGCCATCTATTGTCTCGCCATCGGCCTGCTGACAGTGATCGTCTTCTGATGCCGGAACGCAATGTGCTCGGAGGACCCCTCGAAGTCTGCGGAATCGACCCTGTGACGGGGTGGTTCAGGGACGGATCGTGTCAGACGGGTCCGCAAGACGCCGGAAGCCACACCATCTGTGCGGTGATGACCGATGACTTCCTGCAGCATCAGAAATCGATCGGCAACGACCTCATAACCCCGATGCCCCGCTTTGATTTCGCCGGGCTATCAGCTGGAGACCGTTGGTGTGTAACCGCGCGCAACTGGTTCCAGGCGTACCTCGACGGCAGAGCCGCCCCGGTGGTCCTGTCGGCCACTCATGAACGCGCACTGGACCTGGTGCCAATCGAGACTCTCGAAGAACATGCCGTGGACGTTCCCGACGACCCGGGAGCCCTTCTGGACTGACTACTGGGAGTAGTTGGAGGAGATTCGCATCGTTTCGGCGATGTGAACATTGACCAAAGCTGGCAAGCCAGACTCCACCGCCCGTTCCAAGGCTGGTCGAATTTGACGAGGATCATCGACGAACTCCCCGTACCCGCCGAGCCCCCTGACCATGTCGTGATATGGCCTGACACCAAGATCGGTGGCAACCAGACGCTCCGGGTAAGCCATGCGATGAAATGTCTTGATGTTCGACCAGACGCCATCGTTTCCGATCACACCGACGACGGGTAGTCCGTGTCGCACCATCGTGTCGTACTCCCTGCCGTTGAAACCAAATCCGCCATCACCGAAGACCACGCCGACTCTCCTGTCAGGGAAGGCGACTTTGGCTGCGATGGCATAGGGGGCACCGGTACCCAGGGTCCCAAAGGGGCCGGGGTCGAGGACGTGCCCGGGAGTGGAGGTTTGCAGCCAACGAGCCGTTGTCGAGACAATGTCTCCCCCGTCGACCGACACGATGGAGTCAGGTCCGAAGAATTCGGCAACGTCCCGGGCAAATCTTTGCGACACAACCGGAGAGGAATCGTCGTCGGCCAAGAAATCCGCCTCCTCAGCCTTGATCGCCTCAGAATCCATTATCTCCTTGGCCCAGACCGAAGTCCCGGAGCGTTTGATCTGATCGGCAATCGCAACTAGTTGTCCTACGACTGTCATCGGGTCGGCCTTCACGCCGATGTGGGCTGGGCGATTCCATCCCACCTTTGTCGAGTCTGCGTCGATCTGGATGACGAGGGCGTCTGAAGAGATCTTCTCGCCGTATGAGGTCCTGAAGTCCCAGTCGACGCCGAGCGCAAGAACAACATCGGCCTCAGCCATCGCTCGCGATCTCTGATAGTTCCCCAACAACGGATGCCCGTGGGGTAGCGAGCCTCTGGCACGGCTGTTGACGTACGTAGGTGCCTGGAGAATGTCCGCGAGATCCGCCAGCTGGCTCGACTCCCCCGGTCTGGGCCCAGCTCCGGCAAACACCATCACCTTGTCGGCGTCTGCCAACGCCTGAGCAATCAGCTCGAGGGTTGTCGTGTCGGTGCCAAAGCCGTGGGAGACCCGGTACGCCTTCGGGAATCGGACAGCGGTCTCTTCGACCATGTCGAACTGCACATCCATGGGCACGTCGAGAAAGACGGGACCGCCGCGGCCATCAAAGGCTTGCCGGGCGGCGGTGGAGATGTAGTCGGCGAGACGATCGACCTGCCACGCGGTTGCGGACCACTTCGTGATCGAATGGAAGATGCGGGTGTGGTCCATCTCTTGAAGACCGCCCCTGAGCTCCTGACGAATCATGTGTCGTCCCCCGATGACCAGCATGGGGGTCGAGCCATAAAACGCAGTCGCCACGCCGGTCACGGTGTCAGTGACGCCGGGCCCAGCCGTCACGGCAGCTACACCCAACTTTCCTGTGAGCCGTGTGTAAGCCTCGGCGGCATGGGCGGCAGTTTGCTCGTGTCGGACGTCGACCACCCGTATCCCCTCCTGAACGCACCCATCGAGGATCGGGACGATGTGCCCGCCGGTGAGAGTGAAGAGAGTGTCGACACCTTCGTTTCTCAACGCTCGGGCGATTATCTGCCCACCGTGGATCTGAGCCATCAAAGAACCGTATTACAGAACTGCGTCCAACCCGAGATGGACCCCACCGGGAAGGTCCCTGACGCGACGGGCGGCCAAAAGGGCGCCCGAAGCGAAAGAGTCGTAGCTGGTAGAGAGATGCTCGATGGAGAGCACCTCACCGGTGTTGGAGAGTGCCACTTCCTGTTGGGAGATCAGCCCGGGAAGACGAAGAGCATGGACTCTGACTCCCTCAACCCGTGCACCACGGGCACCGCTCACCAGTTCGTCCGATCCTTCGGCGGATGAGCCCCCACCCCTGGCGATGCCGATCGCAGAGGCTAAAGCAGTCCCGGACGGAGCATCGGGCTTGGTCGAATGGTGGCGTTCGATCACTTCAACCGCCTCGAAGTGCGAAGCGGCCTGCTCGGCGAACTGCATCATCAGAACTGCCCCGATCGAGAAGTTGGGAACGACCAGACAGGGTCGATCGGTGCCCCAGGCGGAACGCAGTGTCTCGAGACGCTCCGGAGTGAAGCCGGAAGTTCCGACAACTGTCGCCAGGCTGAGCTCGTTCCAAACCTCGAGATTCTCGAACACAACGTCGGGGTGGGCGGTTTCGATCATGACATCTCCTTCGACCCGCAGTGCATCGCCAACGATGGTCACTTCCCCGAACTGCTGGCCCGCCCGATTGGGGTTGTACAACGACGAGATCTCGAGATCTTCGGCCGCAATGATCCCGCTGATGATTGGACCGGCCAGTTTCCCGCCAACGCCGGAGACGCATACTCGAATCACTTGACTGCCAACGCCTCGGAGAGTGACTCCTCGAAGACGTGAAGTGTTGTGGCAACATCGTCGTCGCTATGGGCGGCGCAAACGAACCATGGCTCCAGCGCATCGGGACACGGCATGACACCCTTGTGAATCATGCGGAAGCAAATGTCCTCGTACAGGTCTTTGTTGTGACCGTCGGTGTCGCGGAACTCCCTGGGGTTTCCCTCACCTAGAAATATAGAGAACATCGAGGGAAGCCCGGTGACCTTCGAGTCGACACCCCTGTCGGCCAATATGCCTGCAAGACCTTCCATGAGAGAGGTTCCGACTTTCTCCACCCGCGCCAAAGGCTGACCGGTCATGAGCTGGCTGATCGTGGCGTTTGCCGCGGCGGCGGCAACCGAGTTGCCCGAGTACGTGCCTGCTTGGGCAATGCCGCCCTTCTTCCAGGCGTCGACCAGCTCGCCGCGGACTGCGATGGCAGCAACCGGGAATCCGTTGCCCATGGCCTTGGCGTAGGTACCGATGTCCGGGGTCACCCCGAAGTGCTCGAAGGCGCCGCCCAAGGCAATGCGAAACCCTGTCTTGACCTCATCGAAGATGAGGACGGTGCCGTTGGCATCACAAAGCTCCCGAAGCCCTTCGAGGAAGCCCGGCTCAGGGAGCAACCCGAACACGTTGCCCATCGCCGGCTCGACGATCACTGCGGCGATGCGATGGCCCTCGTCACTGAAGGTGCGCTCGACGAGCCCGAGATCGTTGTAGGGGATGGTCCTGATGTAGCTGCGGATCGAGTCCGGGATTCCCGAGCTCGATTGCACAGGGATCGGTCGGTAACGGGACCCGAGACCGGATGTGGGTGTTCCCGCCGTCGAGAAGAGAACGTAGTCGTGAACACCGTGATACTGCCCTTCGAACTTGATGATCACGTCTCGTCCGGTGAAACCACGTGCCATGCGAGTGGCATGCATAGTGGCCTCGGTGCCGGTGTTGGTGAACCGCATCCCGTCGGCCCACGAGAGAGCTTCCCGAACCTTCTCGGCTGCTTCGACCTCGCGCCGTTGGGTCATGGCAAAGCTCGTGCCAGCCCCCGCCGCATCGCTCACTGCCGCACCGACAATCGGATCGCCGTGACCCAAGATGACCGGGCCAAAGCCGAGTTGGTAGTCGATGTAGCGTTTCCCATCCATGTCATATAGATGGCCGCCCTCGCCACGGTCGACGACGATCGTGTCTTCGTCACCCCAATAGCGGAACTGGCTGGAGACGCCGTTGATGAGCGCCGCGGAAGCGCGTTCGAACCATTGATGTGTCTGTTCGCCCTGGAGACTCATCTTCTCACTCCTCTCGGACCGCCTGCGACAGGTGGGAAGGCTCCAGGGGGCTCCCCCGCCCGCAAGTGGTCAATCAGGTCTGGTGGAGACTACCGGCGACGGGGTACCAACATCTACCAAAGCGGCCCCCGCGAGTGAGCGACGCGTGAAGCGCTAGTACCGTCGCTTCGCCATGACAACTGACCTCAAACTCTTCATTGCGGGTGAATGGACTGAAGGCACAGGCGAGGACCACTACGAGGTCTACTCCCCGGTGACCGGCGAGCACATCTACAACGTGCCCAAAGCATCAGAGGCAGATATCGACAGGGCGGTCGTCGCAGGGCGCGAGGCCACGGAGGAGATGCGTCATTGGACAGCCTTCGAGCGCGCCGATCTATGTCTTCGCATTCACCAGCTCTGGCAGGACAGAGTCGAAGATGTGGCTCGCATCCTCACATTGGAACAGGGAAAGCCGTATCAACAGGAATCGCTCGACGACATCCAAGAGTCGGGCGACTACTTCCAAATCGCAGCCGAAGACGTCAAGCGTCTCGCCGGGGAAGTAATTCCCACCACCGAGCGAAATCGGCGGATGTTCACAGTTCACCGGCCTATCGGCGTGTGGACGGCCATCACACCCTGGAAC
>JBAVIK010000143.1:0-4839 GCA_049686815.1 Acidimicrobiia bacterium
TAACACTGAAATGTCGGTTGAGTTGATCGCTCCGATAGCGATGGATGAGGGTTTACGGTTTGCTATCCGTGAGGGTGGTCGGACTGTGGGCGCCGGCCGAGTCGTAAAGATCACCAAGTAATGGCTGATCAGCAGAAGATCCGTATCAGGCTCAAGGCCTACGACCACAACGTTGTGGACGAATCGTCGAAGAAGATTACCGAGACCGTCTTGCGCACTCAGGCCAAGATCAAGGGCCCGGTGCCTCTTCCGACCGAGATCCACCGCTACTGCGTCATACGCGGGCCTCATGTCCACAAGGACTCGAGAGAGCACTTTGAGATGCGGATCCACAAGCGGCTAATCGACATCCTCGATCCGACCCCCAAGACGGTCGATTCTCTGATGCGTCTCGAGCTTCCCGCCGGCGTAGATGTGGAGATCAAACTGTGAGCAGGACGTATCAGATGAGTCTCTCCTGCCTTGTCGCAGGCGGGGGGAACAGGGGGGTCGTCCCCCCCTCGGAGGAAACAGCATGAAAGCAATTCTTGGGCAGAAGTTGGGCATGACCCAGATCTTTGACGACGAGGCGCGGGCGATCCCGGTCACCGTTGTGAAGGCGGGTCCTGTTCGCGTCGTCCAAATCAAGACCATGCTGAAAGACGGTTACAACGCCATTCAGATTTCTTTTGGCGAGGTCAAGCAGGGGTCGGTCAACAAGCCCACTGCGGGTCACTATGCGAAGGCAGGGGTGGCTCCCGGCGGCCACCTGGTCGAGGTCAAAGTCGATGATCCATCTGAATTCACTCTTGGTCAGGAGATCAAGGTCGAGGAGATGTTTGAAATAGGAAACAAGACCGATGTTGCGGGTGTCTCGAAGGGCAAGGGATTTGCCGGAGTGATGAAACGTCACAACTTCAGCGGGCAAAACGCCTCACACGGCAACCACAAGAAGCATCGGGCGCCCGGATCGATTGGGGCCTGTGCGACACCTGCACGTGTGTTCAAAGGCATGCGGATGGCCGGTCGGATGGGTGGCGAGAAGGTGACCACCTTGAACCTCGAGGTGGCCGGGGTCGATGCTGAGCGGGGACTGCTTCTCCTCAACGGCTCCGTGCCGGGACCCAAGGGATCGATTGTGTTGATCAGGGAAGCGGTGAAGGCTCATGGCTGATATCAAGGCGCCCCTCTACAAGTCGGACGGCAAAGCGAGCGGGGAGATCAAACTGGACGCTGGCGTCTTTGGCATCGAGCCAAACATGGACGTCCTCCATCAGGTGATCACCGCTCAACTGGCCGCGGCGCGGCGGGGAACCGCAAACACCAAGACCCGTGGTGAGGTTCGAGGTGGAGGACGCAAGCCATGGCGTCAGAAGGGCCTTGGTAGAGCCCGTCACGGGTCCATTCGCTCACCTCAGTGGGTGGGCGGTGGAGTGGCTCACGGGCCCAAGCCTCGTGACTACTCACAGCGGACACCCAAGAAGATGAAGCGTCTTGCCCTTCGTAGTGCCTTGTCGGCCAGAGCGGCTGAGAAGGCCGTGATGGTTGTCGATGACCTCGACTGGGCGGCACCCAAGACCAAGCAGGCCGTCGCGCTCCTCCGGACCATGGAGGTTGGCGGCAAGACGCTTGTCGTCATTGGAACCCTGGATGGGGCTGCCGGCAAGTCTTTCCGCAATCTCCCCGAGGTGCGTCTGGTCGAGCCAGGACACCTCACTCCCTACGACGTCCTCTGGTCGGATCAGGTGATCTTCACATCTCATAGCGTTGGCGCGGTTGGCCGGTCGAGCAACTACGAGGTGAGCGGTTCCGACTTCGTCAAGGAAGAAACCTCCGAGTCTCCCAACGCCTCGACCACCAGCCCGACAGGGGAAGAAGAATGAAGACCGCATACGACATCATTCTGGCGCCGGTGGTCTCTGAGAAGTCATACGACCTGATCGAGCATCAAAACACATACACATTTGAAGTCGACCCTCGCTCCAACAAAGAGGAGATCAGGGACGCCATCGAAGCGATCTTCGAAGTACGCGTCCTGAGAGTGAACACGATGAACCGCAAGGGCAAGACCAAGCGGTCGGGCTACAAGCTTGGCAAGCGCAAAGACATCAAACGCGCCGTCGTGACACTGGCAGTCGGCGACACGATCGACGTATTCGGAGTCTGAGATGGCAGTAAAGAAACGCAAACCGACATCACCCGGCCGCCGATTCCAGACGGTATCCGACTTTGCCGACATAACGGACTCGAAGCCGGAGAAGTCGCTGATTGTGAAGAAGGGCAAGACCGGTGGTCGCAACACCTACGGTCGTGTCACCTCACGTCATCGCGGCGGAGGGCACAAGCAGCGATATCGAGTCATCGATTTCAAGAGGGAAAAGGACGGGATCCCGGCTCGTGTCGCCTCGATCCAATACGACCCCAATCGTAACGCCCGGATCGCCCTCCTCAACTATCTCGATGGGGAGAAGCGGTACATCCTCGCCCCATTGGGGGTAAAGGTGGACGATCGGCTCGAGTCAGGTTCGGGCGCAGAGATCCGTCCGGGTAATGCGCTCCCGTTGCGCAACATCCCTGCAGGAACCATGGTCCACGCCATTGAGATGCGTCCTGGTGGCGGAGCCAAGTTGGCCCGCTCCGCCGGCGCCTCCGTGCAATTGATGTCAAAAGAGGGCGATTTGGCCCTACTGAGGCTCCCTTCAGGCGAAATGCGTCAAGTGCCCCTCGACTCGAGGGCAACAGTCGGCCAGGTCGGCAATACCGAGGCGGAGCTGATCAAGTTGGGCAAGGCCGGCCGCAGTCGTTGGAAAGGCGTGCGTCCCCAGACCCGCGGTGTTGCAATGAACCCGGTGGATCACCCGCTTGGCGGTGGAGAAGGCAAGTCATCCGGTGGTCGCCACCCGGTCAGCCCGTGGGGCAAACCGGAGGGCCGCACACGAAGCAAGAAAAAGGCTTCTAACAAGTACATCGTGCGCCGTCGCACCAAGAAGGGACGACGATGAGGACGAATTCTCAAGATCTCACGGCGCGTGGCAGAAGCTTCGCTTCTGCGTATGTGCGTCCGTCGCACCAAGAAGGGACGACGCTAATGCGCACCAATTCTCAATCTCACACAACGACGTGCCCCCAGATCACGCACGCTGGCGGCAAGAAGGAGGGACGTCGCTGATGTCCAGATCACTGAAGAAGGGCCCTTTCGTCGATGACCATCTTGCCAACAAGGTCGATGAGCTCAATCGGACCGGTCAAAAACGCGTGATTCGAACCTGGTCACGTCGCTCCACGATCATCCCCGAGATGATCGGCCACACACTGGCCGTTCACGACGGACGGAAACATGTCCCGGTGTATATCACTGAGTCGATGGTGGGACACAAACTCGGAGAATTCGCTCCGACCCGGACATTCCGTGGCCATGCTGACAAGGCGGCAGCCAAACGATGAAAGTAAAAGCACACGCTCGCTACATACGGCAGTCGCCTTACAAGGTGCGTCGTGTTCTCGACCTGGTTCGCGGACTCCCCGTGGAAGAGGCGGAGCATGTCTTGCGTCTGACCCCACGTGCCGCTGCGGACCCAATCTCCAAGGTTCTCAAATCGGCAGTGGCCAACGCCGAGCACAATCACGCACTAGACGCAGAAGATCTGGTCGTGGCCGAGGCTTTTGCCGACGAGGGGCCAACACTGAAGCGATTCAGACCCCGTGCCCGTGGCCGCGCCACCCGGATCGACAAACGCACAAGTCATATCACGATTGTCGTCGAAGACTTTTCCCAACTGAATGAGGAGGTGAACTGATGGGTCAGAAGACACACCCCTACTCGTTCAGACTTGGGGTTGCCACCGATTGGAAATCGAAGTGGTTCTCCGAAAAGGAGTACGCCGATTTCGTAAACGAGGATTGGCAAATCCGCGAATACCTACGAGGCGAGCTGCTGCGCGGAGCGGTATCGCGTATCGACATAGAACGCACGCGTGACCGTCTGATTGTGGACATCCACACCGCCCGGCCTGGGGTAGTGATCGGCCGGAAAGGCTCGGAAGCCGAGCGGCTGCGCAATGGTCTCGAAGCCCTCACTGATCGCCGAATCAAGCTGAATATCAACGAGGTCAAGGATCCCGATCTCGATGCCGCATTGCTGGCAAGAGGCATCGCGGATCAGATCGAGAATCGGATCGCGTTCCGGCGCGCCATGACGCGCGCTGTCGCCTCGGCGCTCAAGGCCGGAGCCGAAGGTGTCAGAGTCGAAGCCAAAGGTCGTCTTGGCGGCGCCGACATGGGTCGTCGTGAGTGGTACCGAGAAGGTCGAGTGCCTCTTCACACGTTGCGGGCCGATATCGATTACGGCACCGCGACGGCGCGAACCACAGTTGGTGCCATCGGAATCAAAGTTTGGGTCTATCGCGGTGACGTGGTCGATCGCAGCCCGATGTCTGGCGAGCGGATCGCTGCGGAGGCGGACCTGGCTACGGGTGGTCCCGCAAGACGAACACAGAAGAGTCTCAAATCACGTGCCGAAGAGGCCGCTGGTGTCGGAAATGAGCGGCGGCTCATCGAGGCCGGTGGTGGCAAGCGCCCCGTGGTCGAAACGGCTGTCACAGAGGGCAAGCCCAAGCTCATTGAGGCCGGTGGCGGACGTCGCCCGACCGCGGCTGAGGCCAAGGTCGCCTATGAGAGCGCTCAGGAAGAGCAAAAGGTTGTGGAGGAAACTCCTTCGTCGGATGCCGAGCCGGAATCCGCTGATGCCAAGGGCGACGCTGATGCCAAGGGCGACGCTGATGACAAGGGCGACGCTGATGCCAAGGGCGACGCTGATGCCAAGGGCGACGCTGATGCCAAGGGCGACGCTGATGCCACTGT
>JBAVIK010000144.1:0-9171 GCA_049686815.1 Acidimicrobiia bacterium
GAGCTTGCCCATCACCTGCCCACCGAGCCCCGGGATCCGCATGACGAGTCCCTGGACGTCGGAAACCGAGTTGATCTCCTTGTTGAACCAGCCGCCCATCTGCACTCCGGTGTTCCCTGCCGGGAACTGGATTGCGTTGAATCGGTCGGCGTAGAAGGCCTGCATCAATTCCAGACCACCGGCGTCGTAGAGCCAGGCGTTCTGTTGTCGGGCGGTAAGACCAAACGGGACCGCCGTGCCGAAGGCTGTCGTCGGGTCGAGACCGATGTAGTAATACGACGCGGTGTGACCGACATTGATCGAGTTGGTTTCGATGTTCTGGAGGATTTCGAGCGGGGGCACCACCTCACCCGAGGGCTGAGCGGTAACCATCAGCTTGCCCCCGGTCATTGCTGAGACACGCTCGGCGAAGCGCTGGGCACCGCCATAAATCGTGTCCAGCGATGTCGGCCAACTGGTCGGCATCTCCCATTCCAACTCTGGGAGAGTGGCGTCTCCTGCAGCCGCGTCGACGTCGGAGTCACCCGAGCTGCAGGCTGCGAGAGCTGCCGCACCGAGCGCACCCATCGATGCGAGTTTGAGGAATTGCCGCCTCTCCATCAACTTTGCATATTCCTGCTTTCTCATGTTCCTCCTTATCCCGTCGGGACCTAAAGGAGGCTACGCGTGCCAGCTGTGGGCGCGTCGGATTGAGCCGGGGTTTTCTCTGGTTAGAGCTCGGATCGGCCGGCAAGGGCACGACCGAGTGTCAATTCGTCGGCGTAATCCAGATCCCCTCCAACGGGCAGCCCCGACGCCAGCCGGGTGACCCGGACGCCAGTCGGCTTGAACTCACGAGCGATATACATCGCCGTCGCATCGCCTTCGATCGTCGGGTTGGTGGCCACGATCAGCTCGGTCACACCTTCGGGCTCGAGACGAGCCCGCAACTCTTCGATCCGGAGCTGGCCCGGGCCGACCCCATTGATGGGTGAGAGCGATCCGCCGAGGACGTGATAGCGCCCCCGATATTCTTGCGTCCGCTCCACCACAACGATGTCCTGTGGCCGCTCGACGACGCAAACGATGGTGTCATCGCGTTTGGTGTCCCGACATATCGCGCACAGGTCTCCTGCAGCAACGTTGAAACATCTTTCACACGAGCGCACCTGTTCACGCATATCGACTATCGCCGACGCCAGGCGCCGGGCATCGGCTTCTTCGATAGCGAGAAGATGAAAAGCGAGACGTTGCGCCGACTTTCCGCCGATACCGGGAAGACGACCGAGCTCGTCAATGAGCCTTTGTACGGGACCTTCGAACATCAACCGAGCAGACCACCCATGTCGAGACCGCCGGCGAGGCCACCGAGTTGGGTGCTGGCGGCATCAGATGCCGCCTCCATGGCTTGACGGACTGCTGTCAAGACCAGATCTTCCAGCATCTCGACGTCTGCGGGATCGACCACCTCAGGCGAGATCTTGATCTCGATCAGCTCGGAACCACCGCTGACAACGGCCTTGACCATTCCACCGCCCGACGAGCCTTCGAATCTCTTGTCGGCCAGCTCAGCTTGAGCTTTGACCATCTGCTCTTGCATCTCCTGGGCCTGTTTCATCAACTGACGCATGTCTGGTTGGCGATTCATGTTGGCCAGAGTACTCCCAGCCTGGGACAGGCTCAGTCGTCGACGACTTCGGCACCGAGCTCCGCTGCCAACAACGCAGTTGGGTCAGTCTCCACGGACGGCCGATCCTCTAGATCCCTCACATCGATTTCGTCGGAACCGATCGCGCCAGGCGACTGGACGCCCTTCGAGCGAAATCGCACCTTCACGGGAGACCCAAAGAGATCACTTGCCTTGGTGGCGACTATCGAGGAAACCGCGTCGTCTTGCTCCAGCGAGGCGAGATGAAATTCGTGTGCCACCTCGAGGATGATTGTGTTGCCGTCGACGGCTGCCGGCACCGCCTCACGGAAGAACGCCCAACGTCGAGCACCGAGGACATCCCGGAGGCCACCAAACAAACCGGGCCATATCTTTTGAAGTTGCTCGAAGCTGATATCGATCGCAGCAGTCCCTGGCTCAGGTTCGGGGCTCTCATCGCTGACCAGTGGAGCGGCCGCCTCGGCCAACGTCTTCTCGGGCGAAGGCTCGGCAACAGCGGCTGGCGAGACGGATTCGCTGGTGGGTTTGGGGGTTTGAGTCGGGGGTGGCACATCGCCAGGTTTGCCGATTCGTCGCTCGAGTCGGTCCATTCTCGCAACGAGCGACTCGTTGTCGGTCGCCGTCTCCGGGCGTGTCAGCTTTATCAGGGCCAGTTCGGTCATCAATCGCTCTTCGCGACCCTCCCGTAGCCGGACGAGGGCCTCCCCCAGAAGATCCACGGCACGAAGCACATCGGTCGCCGGCACCATTTCGGCCGCACGAGTCCACGATTCATATATCTCCGCGGGCTCATCTGAGATCTCGGCCAGATTCGGTGCGTAGTAGGCAAGGAACACCCCACGGAAGAAGCCGACACACTCTGAGACGAAACGTCGCAAGTCCGCTCCTTCGGCTGCCAGCTCCGCCACCAACTCGAGGGCTGATTTGGCGTCGTGAGCGGCGACCGCCTCCGCGAGTCTCATGAAGGCTTCGGAGCTCGCCAGACCCAAGGCACGCCGCACCCCCGTCGGGTCGACGGTCCCGGCCCCGAGCGCAGAGACCTGCTCCAGAAGTGAAAGCGAATCTCGAACCGAACCACCAGCGTGTCTTGCAATGCCGATCAGTGCCACTGGGTCGGCCTTGTAGCCCTCCCGATCAGCGATGGTGCTCAGGTATCCGGCCAGCTCTTCAACCGGAACCGGATGGAAATCGAACCGCTGGGTACGACTGCGAATCGTGTCGAGAAGCTTGTACGGCTCGGTGGTGGCAAGCACGAAGTGAACATGCTCGGGCGGCTCTTCGAGCGTCTTCAGCAATGCGTTGCCAGCCGCCTTGGAAAGCATGTGGGCTTCGTCGAGGACGAAAACCCGCTTGGACGTCGCCGCTGAAGCCACAGTGGTGACCGAGACTTTGATATCGCGAATGTCGTCAACCGAGTTGTGAGAGGCCGCGTCGAGTTCCATGACGTCGAGAGAATTCCCAATAGTGATCGCAGCACAGCTCCCACACTCGTTACAAGGCGACCCGTCGCTATGTCGATTCTCACAGTTGAGAGCTTTCGCCAAGATCCGAGCGGTGGTCGTCTTCCCGGTCCCGCGAGGGCCGGTGAACAGGTATGCATGCGCCACCCTGCCTTCGGACACCTCTCGAGCCAGGGTCGTGGTGACGTGAGACTGTCCGATCACGTCATCGAACGTCTGTGGGCGGTACTTGCGGTAGAGAGCTTGATATTCCAAGACACCGCCACCGTACAAGCCAGGGCAGACTGATTCATCGTGCCTGACCCTTTTCCCCGACCGGTCAACGACCTAGTCGAATCGTGGATGTGACACAGAACGTTTCACTTACAGGCCCGGGCCGTCGATACTTGCTGTCGTGACCCAACCAATGACAGAGGATCACGCAACCGATGACACCGCCGCTCCGCCCGCCGTTTGGACAAAAGGCCTGGTCAGGAAGTTCGGAAAGACAGTTGCCGTAGATGAAGTGAGTCTGGCCATCCAGCCCGGCGAGTTCTACGGGCTATTGGGTCAAAACGGTGCGGGGAAGACCACGACCATCAAGGTCATAGTGGGCCTGTTGCGTCCCAACGCCGGGACCGTGGGAATCGGCGAGTTCGACACATGGAAGAGCCCAACCGAAGTGAAGTCGAGAATCGGGGTCTTGCCCGAGGAGTTCAATCTCTACGAGCGTCTCACCGGAGCAGAGTTGTTGGACTTCACGGCGGCGATGCACGGCCTCTCCAAAGCCGAAGCTTCCCAACGACGTGACGAATTGCTCCAGCTACTCGATCTCACGTCGGCGGGAGGCAAGTTGATCGGTGACTATTCCCGGGGGATGCGGAAGAAGGTCGCATTGGGTGCGGCCATCATCCATCGCCCACCCGTTCTCTTCCTGGACGAGCCATTTGAAGGTGTCGACGCGGTGTCGGCTCGTTTGATCAGGAATCTCCTCCAACAGGCCGCCAGCGGTGGTACAACCATCATTTTCAGCTCCCACGAAATGCATCTCGTGGAGAAGCTCTGCACTCGAATCGGGATCATGGTCGAAGGACGGCTAACTATCGAAGAGACGCCGGAGGGCCTCTGTCGCCTGACCGGCCATGACAACATCGAGGACGCTTTCATCGCCGCAGTTGGAGGCAACCCCAACGACGAGTCGTCGTGGTACGCCACTTCGTAGAACTCAAGGCACGTCTCACCTGGAACGGTGTGCGTCACGATGTCCAGCGGCGCATTGGGTTTCCGGTGGCCACCCTCCTTCTGGGATGGGTGGCATTCTGGCTCGCGGCGAAGGACATCGAGACAGCGAACTCGCTGATCGACGTCAGCGAGCAGGCGTTCAACAACTATATGGGATGGGTCGCCCTCTTCTTCTTCCTGGTGTGGGTCACCTTGCCGGTGATCATCTTCCCGCTCGACGAGAACCTCGACCCCCAACAGCTGGCGGTTCTTCCCATCACCAACAACCAGATGGTGCAAGGTCTTGCTCTCGCCAGTCTGGTTGCGCCGGCAACGATCGTTCCGATCGTCCTCCTCAGCGCCAACGCCGTGGTCATACCGGCCGGCTGGTGGATGATCCTGCCGGCCTCGCTGATATTTGTCGGATTGCTGAGCGTCGGTGCTCAGCTCTTCTCAGCCGCAGTGTCCGCCATCCTCCGAACCAGGAGGGGACGGGACATCGCCACATTCCTGATCCTTGGCCTGGCGGCAGGTTCGTTCTTCGTGTACCGGGAGGTCGCCGACACGATTCGGGCTCAGGGCTTGGAGACGGCCGCGACCACCCATCCCATCATGGACTGGGCTCTTGTCCTTCCACCGGTGGCCGCGCAACGGGCGATCGTCGCCGCAGCGGCGGGAGCTGTTCTGGAAAGCCTGGTGTTTCTCCTGGTTGCCGGGGCGTGGCTCGTGGCACTGTCAGCGGTCTGGCGACGTTTGCTCGATTGGATGTTGACCACGCCGGCCGAGGGAAGCCGACCGGCTGCCAGGGCACGACGAAGCGGATTTGCAAGCGGGGCGTGGGGTGTGATCCCGACTCTGGCCCGCAAGGAGCTGCGGTTCTACGTACGCGACCCCCGCCAACGCCTGGTCTGGACCGGAACCGTCATCTTCGTGGGTCTGGCGGTGGCCGGAACGATCATGGGCGCCACTGGGTTCTTCGATATCCGCGACAACACGTGGGCTCCGTTGGCAGCTCCAATCCTGGTCCTGTTCGTTGGGCTTCCCATAGCTCTCAACCTCTTCGGTTGGGAACGCAACGCGGCAAGCTACCTGTTCGTTCTCCCACCAAAGCCACGTCAGTTGATGCTTGGCAAGAACGCGGCTGTTGCCATCGGATTGGCCATCGAAACAGTCGTTCTCGCACTCGGACTCGCCATCTTCACTGGCTATTGGCAATGGGTCTGGTTGGTATTTCCCCTGATGGTCTCTGCCATCGGATGCCAGCTCGCGGTCGGGAACTTCGTCTCTGTGATGACGCCGCTGCGTCTCCCGAGGGAGGGCACCGACGTTTTTGCCCAGTCCACCGAACAGGGATGTCTGGCGATCGTGAGTCAGACGGTGTCGTTCTTCGCCATTGGCCTGCTCCTCGTGCCTCCCGCGTCAGTCGTGGTTTTGACGGTTGAATTTGGCCAGGCGATACCGCCCTGGTTCACAGCTCTCACCACCATTGGGTACGGCCTACTCCTCTATGCGATCTCACTGTTCATCTCCTCGGCGCTTCTCAAAAGGAGACTCCCCGAGGTCATGGCCTGGGTCCAAGTCGTCTAACGGGGCCGGTTCCGGAGCGGTCGAGACGCGTAGCGTGAATCTCCCCAACCAGGAGATGTCATGCAACTCAGCTCTATGCAAGAAGAGCTCAGCACACAGCACGAGTGGGACTTCAGCGACCTGAGCGCCTTTTTCATAAACACAACTCTCAAACGGACCCCGGAAGCATCCAATACACAAGGGTTGATGGACATCTCCGCTGAGATCATGCGTCGCCAGGGCGTCTCGGTCGAGACAATCAGAGCCATCGATCATGACATCGCCATAGGTGTCTGGCCGGACATGACCCAGCATGGATGGTCTAGCGACGCCTGGCCGTCGATCTTCGAGAAGGTCATGGCTGCGGACATCCTGGTGCTCGGCACGCCGATCTGGCTTGGCGAGAAGTCGTCGGTGTGCACCCACGTGATCGAGAGGCTCTACGGGAATTCGAGCATGCTCAATGAGTACGGACAGTACGCCTACTACGGCCGGGTCGGCGGATGCCTGGTTACCGGAAACGAGGACGGCGTCAAACACTGTGCCATGAACATCCTGTATTCCTTGCAGCACCTCGGCTACACAATCCCTCCTCAAGCCGACGCCGGCTGGATCGGCGAAGCTGGCCCGGGACCGTCCTATCTCGACGAGGGCTCGGGCGGGCCGGAGAACGACTTCACCAATCGAAACACGACATTCATGACGTGGAACCTGCTTCACGCTGCACGGATGCTCAAGGACTCCGGTGGTGTGCCCGCCCACGGCAACCAACGTTCGAGGTGGGACGCTGGATGCCGCTTCGACTTCCCCAACCCCGAGTATCGGTGAGGCAAAGCTGAGACGGTAGTTGTAGCCTCTCGCCAGCCCATGGGAGACACCGTCGAACGCGACGCAGCCAGACCGCGCTCGCGCTTTCCATCTTGGGTCGAGACCTTGGCTCGGCTCGGTCTCGCTCTCTTCTTCCTCTACATCTTCCTAGCCGGAGTCAAATCGCTGGAAACAGGGATCAAGTCTTTCGGCAACGATTTCGTCGACTCGGTCTTCTCGTCCGTAGCCAACCCGATCGCCGGTCTTGCCGCCGGGGTCCTGGCCACAGTCTTGGTCCAATCGTCCTCGGTGACAACGGCAACCATCGTCGGGCTGGTTGGGTCAGGCGTGCTCCCGGTTGAATCAGCGGTGCCGATGGTGATGGGGGCAAACATTGGTACCACGGTCACCAACACGCTGGCTTCGCTCGGTCATGTCCGTCAGGGCGCCTACTTTCAGAGGGCCTTCGCTGCCGCAACGATGCACGACTATTTCAACCTCCTGGCGGTAGCGATCCTGCTCCCGATGGAGATCGGGTTCAATCTTGTAACGCGAGTTGCTCAGTGGCTGGCGAACACCTTTGGCGATCTGCTTCCGGAGGTGAGCACCGGATCGAGCCCTATCAAGGATGCGATCTCAAAACCGGTCAAGTGGATGGAATCAGCCATCGACTCCCTCGGGCTGATCTCGGCGGAGGGTGCGATACTTCTGATCGCAGGCATCCTGATGATCTTTGTCGCTCTCTGGATGATCACTCGCCAGATGCGGGCGGTGATGTCGGGCCGGATAGAGAACGCGATAAACGGTGTGCTTTCGAAAGGTGCCGGAGCCGGTGCCATGCTCGTAGGGATACTCATGACGGTCGCGGTGCAGAGTTCGAGCATCACCACCTCGATTCTGGTCCCCCTGGTCGCGGCCGGCGTCTTGACGTTGCGTAACGCGTTCCCGGTGACCCTCGGAGCCAATGTCGGCACAACGGTCACCGCACTCCTCGCTTCGATCGCCGCCGACACCGAGGACGCCCTTGTGATCGCCCTGGCGCACGTGGCCTTCAACGTCCTCGGAATTCTGATCATCTACCCGTGGACGAAGATCCGAGAAGTACCGCTCAAACTTGCGGAATGGACGGCATCAGCCGCGGTTAAGCGAAAATCAGTAGTGGTCGCATACGTGGTCGGACTATTCATCGTTGCGCCTTTGCTCGTACTCTTGATCACGTAGTGATCCGTCACTAGGAGGCAAGTTCAGTGTTTTCAATTTTCAGAGACGCAGACCAACTCGAGAATGTCGAGCAACAGCTTCATGCGATGCTGGCTAGCTGCCAGGACGCCTACCGCCTCGCCACGGAGGCGGCGTTCGGTGAGACCGAGGTGGCCGGAGCCGGCGCTCAGTTGATGGCACTCGACAAGGACATCAATCGCACGGAGAGAGCGATACGTCGCGAGTTGCTCGTCCATGGGACGGTTCGTGGCGCGGAGGTCGACCAGGGACTGATGCTCGCATACATGTCAGTCGCAAAGGACATCGAGCGCATCGGCGACAAGTGCAAAGACATCTGGGAACTTGCCCAGATGGGAGCAGATCTCAGCAAGGGCACGGACACCGACGAGATACAGAGCCATCGAAACCACGTCGCTGAGCTCATCGGCGAAACGCTCGACGCATTCACCGCACAGGACACAGAGCGGGTTCACGAACTGATCCCCACGATCCGCAGCGACGGGACCCACTTCGACAATCACGTGTTCCAACTGGTGATGTCAGACTCGCCGAGCAAGGAAGCTGCCCCACGGGCCCTCTTCTACCGATACATCAAGAGGCTGAGCGCTCATCTCTCCAACATCCTGTCGTCAATCGTTATGCCTATCGACCGTCTCGACTTCTACAACCCCGACAAGGCGATCGAAGACGGCGACTGAGGCTCGAGAGATGCCTCCGACGTGCGATGGACGTACCCCGGTGGTGTTCATTGCACGCAGGACCGGATTCGTGAGACCCGCCGCCACTCGATTTGCGTCATGCGGTTAGGAATCGATCTCGATGGTGTCGTGGCCAACTTCACCGAGGGCTGGATGAAGTTCTACAACAGGGACTTCGGCACCAACCTGGTGTTCGAAGATTCGACCAACTGGGGTGACCTCGTCGATCTGACCCATTTCGAGAACATCGGCGAGTTCTGGACCTGGTCCCGAGACCTCGACGGCCACTCGGTGTTCTGGCATCTCGAGCCATTTCCAGGTGCGGTTGAGGCGCTTCGATCATTCGCCGACGACGGACATCACCTCGTTGTTATTACCTCCAAGCCCGACTTCGCACGTAGTGACACACTCGAATGGATAGAACGACACCGTATCCCAGCCGCAGAGGTTCATATCCTCGAAGACAAGTGGCTCATCGACGTCGACGTATATCTCGATGATGGCCCGCACATTCTCGGTCCACTGGTCAAGGAGCGACCGGACCGAACCATCTGCCGATATGTCCGACCCT